>DAHUXU010000298.1 GCA_027307005.1 Gemmatimonadota bacterium | reverse complement strand
CGGGTCGCGGTCACGACCGGCGGTGCGGTGACGCCTAACGCGCGGCGGGCGGCCGGCGACGCAGCGGCGCCGGCGAGCACCACGCCGCGGGCCGCGTCCACGGTGACGAGCGCACCGTCGGTGAGCTTCGTCGTGGCGTCGCCGGTGCCGACGATGCACGGGATGCCGAGCTCGCGCGAGACGATCGCCGCGTGCGACGTCATGCCGCCGGCGTCGGTGACGATCGCGGCCGCACGGCGCATGAGCGGCACCCAATCCGGAGACGTCATCTTCGTGACGAGAATCTCACCGGTTCGGAGCCGCGGGCCGTCGCCGGCTGCGGCGAGCACCCGCACGCGTCCGCTGGCGACGCCCGGTCCCGCGCCCAGCCCGCGGACTAACGCAACGCCCGCGGTGTTCGCCGATGCCGGCGCTGCCGGCTGCGCAGCGCCGAGCGTGGTGACGGGCCGCGTTTGCGTGATGAAGATCGTGCCGGCTTCGATGGCGAACTCCACGTCCTGCGGCGCGCCGTAGTGCTGTTCGATGCGCACGCCGAGATCCGCGATGGCACGGATGTCCTCTGTCGTGAGCACCTGCGCGGTGCGGCGGGGATCACCGGTAAGATCCGTGCGCACCGGCTCGCCCTTTCCGGCGACGTGGGCGAGCATGAAGTCTTTCGTCGCCACCCGCGTGTCGCTCGGGACCAAGGTTGCTTTCTCCACGACGTAGCGATCCGGTGTCACGGCGCCGCTGACGACGACTTCGCCAAGACCCCATGCCGCCTCGATCACGAGATGCGCCCGGTCCGCCGTGGCGGGATCCACGGTGAACATGACGCCGGACTTCTCTGCGTTCACCATGCGCTGCACGACGACCGCAAGATGCAGGACGCGCTCGAGCCGGTTGCGCACGCGATAAAAGATCGCGCGGGCCGTGAAGCCCGATGCCCAACATTCGCGTACCGCGTTCACCAACGCATCGTCGCCCTGCACATCGAGGACACTCTGGAACATGCCCGCGAACGAGAACGATGCGGCATCTTCGGCCGTGGCCGAGGACCTGACGGCAACACCCGGCTGGGCGCCCGCGGATCCCGTTAGGCGATGGTGTGCCGCAACGATGGCTTCGCGCACGTCGTCGGGGACGCGTGTGCGCCGAACCATGTCGCGGATCGCAGCCGCGCTTTCCTCTAGGCGGGGCGTGTCGTCGACGTTTACCGCATCGATCCGGCGCTCGATCTCCGAGTCGAGTCGTCCGGCCTCGGCGAATCGCTCGTACGCGGCGACGGTGACGACGAAGCCGGGCGGCACCGGAAATCCGTTCCGCGCGAGCTCGGCCAGGTTTGCGCCTTTGCCACCCGCCGCCTCGACGTCGCTCCTGGTTAGGCTGTCGAACCATCGCACATACAACGCCGTTCGGGGCGCGCTGGCGCGCCCGATCTGATCGGCCAGGGCGGCCGGCGACCGCTCGCCGCTGAGCGGCGCCGGGCCCGCGATGGTCGCCGCCTGCGCGTCGCGCAACATCTCTTGCGTCATCTCACGACCTCCGTTCCAACGGCCGGGCCGGGATGCACGGCGATCACGTTCTTGATGGCGCGCACGCCGCACACGCGCTCGACCGCTCCGCCGGCCGCGCGCATCTCAACGGAATCATCGACCGATCCGGACAACGCGACGACGCCATCGGCGACGGTCACCGAGATGCGCGGCGCGCGGTCACCAAGTGTCCAGCGGAGTTCTTGGGCCACATCGGCTCCGAGCTGCACGTCGGTCTTCATAGGATCTCCAATCTCGAGTGATTCGAACCTCGTGTGGGAGGCAATCTCGGCGCTCTGGGTGTCACGCGCTGTCGGGCGTTGACCTTCGATCCGTCAGGTATTTCCGGATTCGTGGTGGGACCTCCAGCGGCGAGCGACGTAGCGGAAACCCGGACACCGGGTGCCGATGTCTCCCGACACACGCGGCAAGCAGGGGAGCTAAAGTGAATGCAGCCGAAGATCCCCGTGCACTGGAGGAGGTATGTACAAACGGATTCTGGTCCCGCTGGATGGGTCCGCCTTCGCTGAACACGCGCTGCCTGCGGCCATCGCGATCGCGCGCCTTACGAATGCAGCGCTCCACCTGGTTCGAGTGCATGAGCCGAGCTCGGCGACGTACGTGTCGCGCTGGCAACCCAATGAGGTGGAACGACGACGGGACCTCGAGTATCTGCATGCTGTTGCCGCTCGCGCGATCGCTGCGGGGATGAGTGCGGTGGTGACGACGGTCGCCGAGGGATGGCCGCCATCAGCTATCGAACGCGAGATCGTGCGGACCGGAATCGATCTCGTCGTGGTGACCG
>DAHUXU010000695.1 GCA_027307005.1 Gemmatimonadota bacterium | reverse complement strand
CGCAACAGCCTCCTGAATACCGTGCTGCTGTACGACGAGATGCTGCGGCCGCAAGGCGCGCGCGCCATCGATTTCGATGGACGCGACCTCAACACCATCGCCGACATGGTGACGCTCGGCCGGTGGTACGGATCGCGGATGGGACTGCACGTATCAGTTAGGTGGGGAGGCGAATGGCAAGAAGTCGTCGACGTCCCCGATGCAGGGCCGATCGCTTGGCGCGACGTCGCGGCCGTGATTCCCGCGCCCAAGGGCGACACCCTCCGCGTGCGGCTGTCCTTCGTGGCCGATGAATGGCGACTCGGCAAGGTGAGCGTCGCGACCCGATTCCGCCGTCCCGTGCCGCAGCGATTTGCGCCGTCGACGCTCGTCGCGGCAAACACCGCGGCAGATACGGAGGCGTTGCGGAGTGTCGCCGAAACGGATGCGCGGTATCTGGAAACGACGCCCGGCCAACAGTTCACGATCCGTTTCCGCACCGGCGCCGCGCCCCGCGACTCCGTCCGCACGTTTCTGTTGGCAACCGACGGCTACTACACGGAGTGGATTCGCGGCGCCTGGGTTAGGCAGGCGGCCGGAGCCGCGCCGCACCCCTTCATTGCTTCCGATTCAACGCTCGCCGAAACCGTACGGCACTGGTCGAGCGTGGCGCCGGCGTTCGAGGCGGCGTTCAATCGCACCCGCATTCCCGTGAGGCACGTGCCATGAGATGCACGGTGATCATTGCCCTGAGCGCTCTCGCGCTTGCGTGCTACATCGGACCTCGGACCGCCGACATCGAGGTGGCGCATCAACCCGGCGGCGCCAGCATCACGATCACCGCGCGGTCCGGTACGGTCCTCGACGGCGAGCTGCTGGCCGAATCGGACTCCGGTCTCGTCCTGCTCTGGGCGGGGCAGCTGGGCTACATCCCGTACGCACAGACATCGAGCCTCAAGGCGCAGACGATCGACCTGTCCACCGCCGCCGGGCAGCCATCGCCCCCGGACCGCGAGCGCCTCCGGTTGATGAGCCGTTTCCCGCAAGGGCTGACACCGGATCTCGAGACACGACTCCTCACGGCGCTTCACCAAAAAGCCGTCGTGGTGCTCGCACGATGAAATGGCTGGGCGCTGTGCTCGTGGCGGCGTGTGCGCTCGCCAAGCCCGCGAGCGCGCAGACCGAGCGCCGCCCCCTCGGGGCAGCTGACTCCGCGGGCGAGCGCCGGCCGGCCGCCGTGCCTAACGATACGGCGGCCGCAAGATTTCTGGCGCGGGTCCGAACGGCTACCGCACGCTACCGCGACCGCGAACAAGCGGTACTCGATGGCTATCGCCCCATCGGCGGCGATTTCCCGGGCATGGGCGAGCATTGGATCGACATCGGAACGCTCTTCTCGCGAACGTTCACGCCGGACCAGCCGGCGATGCTCGAGTACGCGACCATCGACGGCCGCCCAACGCTGATCGGCGTGGCCTATGCGCTGCCGCTCTTGACCGGGGAAATGCCGCCGGCACTTCCCGGCAACGTCGCCTGGCACTCGCATGCCGGCACCGTCGAAGATGAGAGCGACCTGCTCAGCCAGGCGATGGAATCGCACGCGTCGATGCATGGCGCCAGGCTCGCGATGGTGCACGTGTGGGCCTGGCTGCCTAACCCTGGAGGCACCTTTCACGCCGACAACTGGGCGCTGCCGTTCGTCCGCGCCGGCGTTGCCCCGCCGGCCGTGGATCCGGGTCCCGTCGCGGGACGCGTCGTGTCGCTCGTGTCGGGAGGCGATGCGTTCTACGAGCGTGTCTTCCTGAGCGTCGCGGGCGCCACCGGCTCCGACAGCGTTGCCATTCACCGCGCGCTCGGCGCCGCACGCGTCTCCGCCGCGGCGTGGGTCGCCCGCAACCGCGGCGCCGACGCGGATCACGAGGCGTTGGAGGAATTGCCGAGAGTGTGGGCCGTCATGTGGGAGACGCTCGATTCATCACTCGGCAGCGGCGCCCGCACTCGGCTGCTCCCGCTCCGGAATCGATGACGCAGCGCGGCGGCGAATAGCCGGCAGATTCGCGTTTTCCCACGCCAGCGCCGCGACGTACTGCGCGTGCGCTGTTTCGATCGTCGCCAGGTTGGCCGTGCACCGCCTCCGGTGCCGTATGCCCACGACGATCAGCGGAACGCCGAGCGGCACCAGCACTATCGTGACGCACGTGAAGGCGGCGCCCACGATGATGAGCAGCGCGATCCACCTGTGCCTCGCGTACGGCGCGGCGAGCTCCTGTCTGGCCGCGTAGAGCACGTCCGCATCACTCGACCCGGTTGCGTGGAGCCTCCGTGTAACGGCTTGGGCACTCGTGTCGACCGGACCGTATGGCCGCGTGACCATGCGGGCCTCCGGGATTTGCGTGGTTCACCCAGGATCGCTACGCTAGAGGGCCCCTGACGGCACCCGGATGCTTCGCGTCGCACTCCTGATCCGCGGGTTGGCTCCAAGTCGCTTTGCGCGAAGGTGTGGAGAATTCCGTCATGCCGCGTGGTGTCACCCCCAGCCCCGTCTCCCACGGCCTCGAGAACGAGGGTCCGGGCGGCCTCCTCGCGGAGCGTCGTGCGCTGGACGACCTCTTCAGCGCGACGTACGAGGAGCTGCGCCGCCTGGCGTCCGCCGTGCGCCGCGACGATCCTAACGCGACGTTGACGCCGACGACCCTCGTCAACGAGGCCTGGCTCAAGCTCGCCCAGTCGCCGCAGCTCGCGTCCGTCCCGCGCTTGCACTTCAAGCGCATTGCCGCACGCGCGATGCGCCAGGTGCTCATCGAAGCGGCGCGCCGGCGGAAAGCGCACAAGCGCGGCGGAGACGCGGCGATCGTCCCGTTCGACGACGCGCTCGCGGTGGCCGCGAACGGCGCCGCTGCCGCGGATGACCTCATCGCGCTCGACGACGCGCTGGACGAGCTCGCGCGCATCCATCCGCGGCAGGCGATGATGGTCGAATGCCGGTTCTTCGGCGGGCTCGACATCGCCGAAACGGGCGCGCTCCTGGGGGTGTCCGAGGCGACGATCCTCCGCGACTGGCGGGCGGCGCGCGCCTGGCTGGCCCGCGAGCTGCGCCGCCAGCGCTGACGCTGCCTAACGGAGACATCGATGGACGCCGAGCGTTGGGCGCTCATTCAGGAGGTATTCCACCGCGCCGCCGACCTGCCGGCGGTCGACCGGGACGCGTTCCTGCATGCCGAGTGCGGCGTCGACCGCGAGCTGCGCGAGGAGGTGTCGGCGCTGCTCGATGAGGACGCGCGCGGCGAGTCGCTCCTCGACCACGACGTCGCGCACGTGGCGAACGAAGTGCTGGGCCGCGGTTCGACGCACCAGCTCCCCGACCGGTTCGGCCGCTACCGCATCACTCGTCTGTTAGGCGAAGGC
>DAHUXU010000686.1 GCA_027307005.1 Gemmatimonadota bacterium | reverse complement strand
CGTCCCGTGGCACCGGTAGCAGTACACGTGGAACATCTTCCAGCCATCGTACTCCTGCTGCGACACGGCCAGCGGATCCGATCGATGATGATTCGCCTCGTTCCACACTTCGGCCGAATCGATAGGCTTGTCGCAGTACGTCCCCGGGGGGACCACCATCACCGTGTCCCCCGGCTTCGCTGCCGCGACGGTCGCGGTCGACCCCGCGGGCGTCGCGGTCGATGCCCGCGCCGTTGCGCTGTCCTTCGAGCACGCGAAGGCCATCACCGCCACCAGACACACGGCAAAGAGACACAGGCCGCCGGCCCGGCGGCTGACGGTACGCCGGCCATACATCGGAGAGTGTTCGTTCGGCAGGTTCATTGATTCTGTATCGCGTCGGCGTCGGGTTCGAGTGGTTTCAACCGACTTGAGGTGAATGGTTGGCCCGACCGGCCGCCTCAGGGCTTGAGCTCCAGCGTCGGCACGTGATAGGCCCGCAGGATCCCTTGAATCGTATCCCGCTTCTCCGTTAGCAACGAGTCGAGCGTTGCCTTGAACTCGCGATCCGAGTGACGCACCCCGATCGCAACGTCGTACGCAAACCGCACACCGCTCGCGCTGTCGGAGTCCGGTAGCGCGGTCAGGCTCAACGGTACCGATGACGCATTGGCGAAATACCCCGCCACCGGCCCCCACACCAGCGCCACGTCGATCGTACCGTTCGCAACCGCGTTCACGATGTCCTGCGGATGGGTGTCCTCGTCGTAAAACAGACTGAATCCGCGCACGTTCTGCGTCACGCCGTGGCTGCCCAACGCCTGCGCCGGCGGCGTGTTCGTGTAGTCGTCGCCAATCAGACCAACGCCGACTTTCAATGACTTGAGCCGCGGATCGTCCAGCGACCGGATGTTCAAATGGCGATCGGCGCGCGTCACGATGTAGTACGTCGACCGGTAGTACGGACTCGTGGTCAGCACCGGGTCGTATCCGGCCGGGACGCCCATCACGACGTCGCACTCGGATGCACCGAGCGTGTTGCGGACGAACCCGCGCCGGTGCGGCCACCAGGTGTACACGACCGAGTCGCCTAACGCACTGGCCAGGACATCGGCGATCTTGTTTTCGAAACCCTGTTTCTGCCGGTCCGAGAAGGGCATGTTTTCCGGATCGCCGCAGACGCGCAGCATCTTGAAATCCTTCCACGCCTGCGTGATCGGAAAATCGCTCGACGGCTCCGCCCCCTGGGGCTTGATCTTCTCCCCTTGCGCCCACGCGCCCGATCCCGCGCCGGCCAGAACGCCGAGCAGCGCGATAGAGACGCCACGAACCCAGCTGCGAAGCAAGTACTGCATGGTGTCCTTCTTGCGAAAGAGTGACTGCCACTGCCTAACGCGATCAACCCGGTGCCGGAGCACGATCGCTCCGACACCGGGTTCGATCACTTCCTGCACGTCTCGTTCGCTTACGGCTTTGCGGCGCCAGGTAGTGCGAACACCGTCAATACACCACCCTGGTTCGAATAGTGTCCGGCATCGCCGAATGCGCCGAGTGCTCCGAGACCAGCCGTCGGATCCTCTGCACCGATGCCCGCGGCCACGCCGATGCCCGCCCAGCCGCCGATTCCCGACAGCACCGCGACATACTGCTTGCCATCAGGACCGACATACGTCATCGGGCTGCCGATGATTCCCGACGGCGTCTTGAACTCCCACAGCAGCTTGCCGGTCTTGGCATCGACCGCCTTGAGCCAGCCTTCCATCGTGCCGTAGAAGACCACGCCGCCGGCGGTGTTCATCGTGCCACCGTACGCCGCCAGATTCTCCTGGTCCTTCCACACGATCTTGCCCTTCATCGGATCCCACGCGATCACGGCGCCACGGTTGCCGCCGGGACCGGGGAACATCCGCACGATGGCTCCCACGTACGGCTGTCCGGCCGAGTACTTCACCTCGACGCCCTCGTAGTCCATGCAGATGTTGTTGGTCGGCACGAAGAACAAACCAGTTTCAGGATCGTACGACGACGGCTGCTGATCCTTGAAGCCGATCGCGGCCGGGCAGATGCCCTGCGTGTTGCCCTTCGCGTTCGTACGCTTTGAAGGATCCTCGACGGGACGGCCAGTCGTCAAGTCGATCTTGGTCGCCCAATTCACCGGGCCGTAAGGCTCGGCCACGAGCACTTTGCCGGTGGTGCGATCGAGCGTGTATCCGAAGCCGTTGCGGTCGAAGTGCGCCAACAGCTTCTTCCCGTCCTTGTCGAACAGCACCATCTCGTTGACGCCGTCATAGTCCCATGCATCGTGCGGCGTCATCTGATACACCCACTTCACCTCACCCGTCTGCGGATTGCGCGCCCAAAGCGACATCGACCACTTGTTGTCGCCAGGACGCTGATCCGGATTCCATACGCCCGGATTTCCGCTGCCGTAGTAGAACAGGTTGAGATCGGGGTCGTACGAGTACCAACCCCACGTCGTACCGCCGCCGCGCTCCCATTGATCGCCCTGCCACGTGGACACGCCAAGGTCGGTACCCTGGTCGCTCGGATACGGCGACTTGAGCGTGTTCGCCGTGATCAGCACGTCCTTGTCGGGCCCCGTGCTGTAGCCCCGCCACAGCTCCTTGCCGTCCACTGCGCTGAATGCGGTCACGCGACCACGAACACCGAACTCGCCGCCCGAGATGCCCGTCACGACGACGTCGCCGACCACGAGCGGCGCGTTAGTCATCGTCTCGCCCTTCTTGTAGTCCGCGCTCTTCACCCGATACACCTGCTTGCCGGTCTTCGCATCGAGCGCGAGCAGATCGCCGGACAACAATTCGATGAAGAGGCGATCGTACTTCGGGCTGTACGCAAGACCGCGATTCACGACGTCGCAACATGCGATCGGAATCACGTCGGCCGGCTGTTCCGGCGTGAACTGCCAGATCTGCGGTGCGCCCGGCTTCGAAAGATCGAGCGCGAACACTTTGTTCGGGAACGCCGAGTGCACGTACATCACGTGGCCTATGACTAACGGATTACCTTCGTGCCCGCGAAGCACGCCGGTCGAGAACGTCCAGGCAACCTGCAGGTCTTTGACGTTCGCCGTGGTGATCTGCTTGAGCGGACTATGCCGCTGCAGATCATAGGTCCTCCCCGGCATGACCCACTGGCCCGGATTCTTGGAGGCCTCGATCAGCTGTTGCTGGGCGCTGGCGGCTGATGCACCAACGGTCAACGTGCCTGCGAGGACCGCCCAAGAAGAGAAGCGGGTAAAGCGATTCATGATGCTGCCCCTTGTGGAGAGTGAGGATTGAGCATGACCGCGCATCCGCACGCTGTGCCTCCAGGCCTCGCGGTTGGGGCCGCACTGGGGCTAGTTCCGCTGGGGCAACAGCGGAACAGCGTGCTACGTCGAGGACGACTTCGCTCGCTGCAGACCATCGCACCTCACTGTGCCGCGTTGCTCGTGAAGTCGGAAACGGTCTCTCGATTCGTGCGATCTATCTCGTCACGCCGCGCGCGTTCCTCGCGCGCTTACTGTCTGAATGAGCTCGGCGACTCAGCGCCACCAACTGCTGATTGTATCGTCCCTCGCG
>DAHUXU010000684.1 GCA_027307005.1 Gemmatimonadota bacterium | reverse complement strand
ATCTCGATGGGCGCGTGCGCGTCGTCGGGCGGCATGTTCGACAACTACGCCGTAGTGCAGGGGATCGACACGATCATTCCCGTGGACGTCTACGTACCCGGCTGTCCGCCACGGCCCGAAGGCCTGTTGTACGGCATTCTGATGCTGCAAGACAAGGTGAAGCGCGAGCGCATGTCGGATACCGCGCTGCGCAACGAGATGGATCCCGATCCAACGAGCGGCCTCTACATCCCGCCGGCGGCCATCGACGAGTTGTCGGAGCCGTTCGGAAACGCCGTGCATCAAACCCGGTCCGGTCTGTGAGCGCGTCCTGGTCGGTTGTGCTTCCCGGCAGCGCCGCGCCCGACGCCCCGGCGCCGGCGACGCCCAAACAAGTGCCTAACCGTGGCGGCCCGGCGAACCCCAGCGCCGACGCGCTGCGCGCCAGGTTTCAGGGCGGCGTCGCGCGCGTCGAGGTGATCTGGGGCGAAACCACCGTCTATGTCGACCGCACGCGGCTGTTCGACATCGTGCAGTGGCTGCACGACGATCCGTCGCAGCGCTATGACTATTTGTCGGACGTCACCGCCGTCGAATACCGCGACCCGGAGCAGCCGATCGAAGTCGTGTGGCATCTCCGGTCGCTGCCGTATCGCCGGTTCCTGCGCGTGAAGGTCGAGCTGCCGCGCGACGGCAAGACGCCGCTCGAAGTGCCGAGTGTCTGGAGCGTGTACAAGGGCGCCGATTGGCTCGAGCGCGAGTGCTACGACATGTTCGGCATTCGCTTCGTTGGGCATCCCGATCTGCGGCGCATCCTGATGTGGGAGCAGTATCACGAGGGCTTTCCGCTCCGCAAGGACTTTCCGCTGCGCGGCCGGTTCAGCCGGGCCGAGCAGCTGCAACAGGCCCTCGCTGCCAATCCGGAGGCGCGCTACTCGATGGAAGAGCTGACCGTGGCGCAGGCGTTCGAAGACCTGCCCGAAGCCATGCGCGCGCGGCTCAAGAGCGGCGAGCGGACGGGAGAATAGCATGAGCGCCAAGCGCACCGTCGACGTCGCGATCGGCACGTCGGGCCTCGATGAGCAGGGACGCCCGCGCCGGGCGCCGCTCACCGTGAACGAGGGTGGAGCCGTCACGACGCTCGAGCCGCCGCCGGCGCTCGAGGACGCTCTCGAGCTCGAGGGTGAGCACATGCTGATCAACATCGGTCCGCAGCATCCGGCCACGCACGGCGTGCTGCGGCTCGTGCTCGAGCTGGACGGCGAGACCGTCGTGCGGTGCATTCCGCACATCGGCTATCTGCACTGCGGCTTCGAGAAGATCGGCGAGTACCGGCAGTACAACCAGGTGATCCCGTGGACCGACCGCGAGGACTACCTGAACTCGATCGGCAACAACGTCGCGTTTGCGTTAGGCGCGGAGCGGCTGTTCGGCATCGAGATCACGCCGCGCTGCACGGTGCTGCGCGTGATCGCGATGGAGCTGTCGCGGATCATCTCGCACCTCGTCTGGTTGGGCACGACGTGCATCGACATCGGCGCGTTCACGCCGTTCCTGTGGGCGTTCGAGCAGCGCGAGCGGGTGTACGAGCTGCTGGAGCGGTGGGTGGGCGCGCGGTTGACGACGAGCGCCACCCGCGTCGGCGGCATGGCGGCCGACATCCCGGCCGGCTGGATGGATCAGCTCCAGCACTTCATCAAGACGTTCCCGAAGACGGTCGATGAGATCGACCGGGTGCTCACCACCAACGGCATCTGGGTGGGCCGGACGGTCGGGTTAGGCGTGATGTCGCCCGACGAGGCGGTGAACTACGGCCTGTCCGGCCCGATGCTGCGCGCCTCGGGTGTGGCGTTCGACGTGCGCCGCGACTTTCCCTACCTCGACTACGAGACGTACGACTTCGAGGTGCCGGTCGGGACGCACGGCGACGTGTACGACCGGTACCTCGTGCGCATGGAGGAGCTGCGCCAATCGACGCGCATCCTCGCCCAGGCGGCGGCGCGCCTCCCCGAGGGCCCGGTCGACAGCGACGACCATCGCGTGGTGCTGCCGCCCAAGAGCAAGGCGATGAGCGACATGGAGTCGATGATCCACCACTTCAAGCAGGTGATGGAAGGACCGCGTCCTCCGTTAGGCGAATCGTACGTCGCCGTGGAAAGCCCCAAGGGCGAGAAGGGCTACTACATGGTGTCCGACGGCACCGCCAAGCCCGTCCGCTGGCGCATCCGTCCGCCGTCGTTCCTCAATCTCTCGGCAATCGGCAAGATGGTCGAGGGCCACATGCTCTCCGATGTCATCGCGATCAACGCGAGCATCGATATCGTCATGGGAGAAATCGATCGGTGAAGGTGCACGAAGTCGGCGGCACGCGCGCCGAGAGCGACACGTCGCACGCGGAACACGAGCGCGGTCCGTACGCGCCCGTGTTCGTCGGCGATCGGAAGACCGAGCTCGATGCCTTGCTCGCGCGCTACCCCACCAAGATGGCGGCGATCCTGCCCGCGCTCTGGATCGTGCAGCACGAACGCGGATGGGTGTCGGACGACGCGATGGCCGAAGTCGCGGAGCTCCTCGATCTCACCCCGGCCTACGTCAAAGGCGTGGTCACGTTCTACACGATGTACCACCAGCACCCGGTGGGGAAATACTTCATCCAGGTGTGCACCACGTCGCCGTGCGGGGCCTGCGGCGCCGAGAAGGTGGTGGACGCGCTGCTCAAGCACACGAGATGCGGCGAGTTAGGCGCAACCTCCGCCGACGGCCGCTACACCGTCATCGAAGTCGAATGCCTCGGCGCCTGCGGATTCGCGACGCCGGTGATGGTCAACGAAGCATTCATCGAGTCGGTGACGCCCGAGCGCGTCCCGCAGATCCTCAGCCAGTACCAGTAATGGGCTTTCCACACGCTCCGCACGCCAGGGAGACGCCGGTCCTCTCGCAATATTTCGGCGATCCGGCGGCGCGGACGGTCGCAGGCTGGAAGCAGCGCGGCGGCTACGTCGCGCTGGAAAAGGCGTTAGGCATGTCGCCGGCCGACATCGTGAC
>DAHUXU010000663.1 GCA_027307005.1 Gemmatimonadota bacterium | reverse complement strand
CGAACATCACGTCCGTCATGATCTCTTCGAGAATGGCGCGCAACCCGCGCGCTCCGGTGCCGCGCTTGAGCGCCTTGCCGGCGACGGCGCGCAACGCACTCTCGTCGAACGTGATTTTCACTTCCTCCAGCTCGAACAGCTTGGTGTACTGCTTGGTGAGCGCGTTCTTGGGCTCCTTGAGGATGCGCACGAGCGCCTCGTCATCGAGCGCTTCGAGCGCCACGCACACCGGGAGACGCCCGACGAGCTCCGGAATCAGGCCGTAGCGGAGCAGGTCGTCCGGCTCGACCTCGGCGAACGGATTCTTCGCCAGATCCTGCACCTTGCCGTTCTGCACCTCTTCCTTGGTGAACCCGATTTGCCGGCGGCCGATGCGCGACTCGATGATTTTCTCGAGGCCTTCGACCGCGCCGCCGCAAATGAAGAGGATGTCCTTCGTGTTGATCTGGATGTATTCCTGCTGCGGATGCTTGCGCCCGCCCTGGGGCGGGACGGAGGCGACGGTGCCTTCCAGGATCTTGAGCAGCGCTTGCTGTACGCCCTCACCCGACACGTCGCGCGTGATGCTCGGGTTCTCGCTCTTGCGCGCGATCTTGTCGATCTCGTCGATGTACACGATGCCGCGCTCGCATTCGGCGACGTTGAATTCGCCGGCTTGCAGCAGCCTAACGAGAATGTTCTCGACGTCTTCGCCGACGTAGCCTGCTTCGGTGAGCGTCGTGGCGTCGGCGATCGTGAAGGGGACGTCGAGGATGCGCGCGAGCGTCTGCGCGAGGAGCGTCTTGCCGACTCCCGTTGGGCCGATGAGCAGGATATTGGACTTGTCGAGCTCGACGTCGTCCTCGCGTCCGCTCGCGGAATTGATGCGCTTGTAGTGGTTGTAGACGGCGACGGCGAGCGCCTTCTTGGCTTTTTCCTGCCCGATCACGTACTGGTCGAGGACTTCTTTGATTTCCTGCGGTGTTGGGACTTGCGTGATCGCTTCAGCGACCTCGCGCTCTTCATCCTCGGCGAGAATTTCGTTGCAGAGCGCGATGCACTCGTTGCAGATGTAGACGGAAGGACCGGAGATGAACTTCCGAACGGAATCCTTCGACTTGCCGCAGAACGAGCAACGCAAGTTTTTGTCGTGCGACATAGGGGTCCGCGGGAACAGGTGAAGCGGGCATCAACTTGCTCCCCCATTGACGGGGGGTGCGGTGGGGTGGCGATACTTAACACCCCCAAAAATGACGGTCAAGCGTCGTCCTCGACACGTTCATGTGAACTAATTCACAAGGTCGTCTTCCGCTCCGTTGTCGCCAGCGCCCGGGCCTGGACGATCACGTTGTCGATCAGCCCGTACTGCTTGGCCTCATCGGATGACATGAACCGGTCGCGGTCCACGTCGCGCTCGATCTGTTCCACCGTGCGGCCCGTGTGCTTCGCCATGAGCTCGTTCATCTTGGACCGCAAATACAGAATCTCTTTCGCCTGAATCTCGATGTCCGCCGCCGTACCTTGGGCGCCACCAGAAGGCTGGTGGATCATGATCCTCGCGTGCGGCAGCGCGGATCGCTTGCCGGAGGTGCCGGCCGCGAGGAGGAAGGCGCCCATGCTCGCCGCCATTCCCATGCAGATGGTTCGGATTGGCGAGTTCATGAACTGCATCGTGTCGTAAATCGCCATGCCCGCCGAGACGCTGCCGCCCGGCGAGTTGATGTAGAGATTCACGTCCCGTTCTGGATTATCGGCGTCGAGAAACAGGAGCTGAGCGATGACGATGTTCGCGACATCGTCGTTGATCGGCGTCCCCAGGAACACGATCCGGTCCATGAGCAAGCGCGAAAAGATGTCGTAGGTGCGCTCGCCGCGGCTCGACCGCTCGATGACATACGGAGGATAAATGGTCGACATGGTGCTCCAGCTCCTTGATCGTGTGACCTGCAAATGCCTGCCTGATGCCTTACCGACTCACCCTTCTTCGATCGTGTTCTTCTCTTTGAGCCACGAGAACACTTTGTCTTCCGTGATCGACCGCTCCAGCTCTTTGATTCTACCCGCCTTCTGTAACGACGCGTAGACCTGGCCGGGATCAACGCCGCGCTTGGACGCCATGTCCGCTACACGGTCATCGATGTCGGCTTCCGTGGCCTCGAGCTTCTCGTTCTTGGCGATCGTGTCGACGACGAGGTCGCGCCGCACCTGGCGTTCGGCCATGGGACGAAACTCGTGTTCGAAGCGCTCCTTCTCGGCCTCGGGGATCTGGTAGGCTTCCGCGTACGCCTGCATCAGCTGGGTGACCCAGCTGGGCGGGATCTCGAACGGGTTGGCGCCGATCACCTCGTCCACGAGCTTCTGGCGCACCTGCGCATCGGCCTCACGGTTGGCGTCCTTCTGGAGGTCTTCGCGAACCGTCTTGTTGAGTGCCGCGAGCGAATCGAAGTCGCCGACTTCGCGCGCGAACGCATCGTCGAGCGCGGGCAGCGACTTTCGCTTCACGTCTTTGACGGTGACCCTGACCTGCTTCGTGGCCCCGCGCTGCGCCTCATCCGGGAAATCCTCCGGCCACTTCACGGCGCGCTCTAGGGTGGCGCCCGTCGGCGTCTCCATGATCAGTTCTTCGATGCCCGGGATGGCCTGGCCGCCGCCTAACACAATCCTGTATTCGCCGCCGTCGCCCATCGTGCCCGACTCATCGGCCGTTGCGAGCTGCACGGTGACCATGTCGCCGGGCAGGCCGCGCTCTTCGACCGGCGCCCATGCCGCTTTCTGCTCGCGCATGGAGTCGATCTGCTCCCGCACGTGATCGTCGGTGACCACGCGCGGCGTGCGGGTGACACGGAAGCCGACGGTGCGCGGCAACTCGATGGACGGACGGATCTCGAGGTGCAGCTCGAAGGTGAGCGGCTGTCCGTCGATGAATTTGAGCTCGTGCACGTGCGGCTGCGTCGCCAGCTCCACCTTCTCGCGCTCGAGCACCTCCTTGAACGCGTCTTGCACCGCCGACTCGATCGCTTCCTGACGAATCGCGTCCGCGAACTTCTTGCGCACCATCGCGGCGGGTGCCTTACCGGGGCGAAAGCCGGGCAGCCTGACCTGCGACGCATAGCGTTTTGCCGCACGGTCCTCGCGCTCGCGCACTTCTTCGATCGGCACCGACACCTCGAGCAGGCGCTCGAGTCCCTCGGTCTTTTTCGGCGTGATGGCGATGTTTGCCGGCATGGACGGCGCGGCGTCGAGCGCGCTGACGCAGCAATGGCTCGGATGGAGGCCGACCCAGATCGGCATGATCGCCGACATCAGCCGGCCGGGGTATTTTGGCTGAGACGCTGATCTACAGTC
>DAHUXU010000634.1 GCA_027307005.1 Gemmatimonadota bacterium | reverse complement strand
ACCCCAGCTAGCCCGTCACACCCTCGAGGAGCGGGCGCGGCAACGGCTGACCCACTCCCAAAGCGACAATCGATGCCTAACTGCAGGGGCCCATTCACTTCACCGCGCGCCTAACGACCGGCCACCCACCGTGTCGCCGCCGGTCCTCCGTCATTTCCGCGCACTACCTACGTCATCCGACGTATCCAGCCGCTCGTCCTGCCCTTGTACCCTTGGCTACACCCGGCGCCGACGCCGGCGACGCCGCGCAACGGCGCGCTCTGTCGCCATCGATTCGCCTTACGAGGGCTGAGCCATGCGAGCAACCCGGCATAGTCGCGCACCGCTGTTGTATGCCCTTTACAACGCGCAGCTGCCGTTGTATAATTAGCACAACACGGGGAGGACGGCAGCGTACGGTCAGATTCACGTACGGCCGAAAAGCCTCGCGACGACGGAGACGACGATGAAAAGGACTCGACGGACCATGGCTGTCCGCTCGACCGAGGAACAGAAGCCGGACACGTTTGGAGAACTTTTCGCCCACGAGCGGAGGACACGAACCAAGGTAAGTCTTCGAGAATTTTGTGAGGTGAACAACTTCGATGCCGGCAACATCAGCAGGCTCGAACGCGGACGGATGGCCGTGCCGCAGTCTCGCGCCGTGCTCGAGCGCTATGCACGTGCGCTCCGGATCCCCAAGGGATCCGATGAATGGTATGAGTTCTTCGATCGCGCAGCCGCTGAGGCAGGGCGGATTCCGGATGATCTCATGTCCGACGCCGAGGTTGCTGCCAAGCTGCCGGTGCTATTCAGGGCGTTGCGCGACGATGGATCGAGTGAAGAGGCGAAGCTCAAAGAATTGATCGACATCATCCGGCGGGCATAGCGATGGTTGTTCCGGGTGTTCATACGCGAGGCCGCATGGACGGCCGCCGTACAAAGGGAAGGGCCGGATGTCCCCGGAGAATCGATTGTGGCACGCAACTCGTCGCAGGGCGGAAAGAAGTATCCGAAACCAGTTTGGTACGAAGATCATGAAATGCGCGAGGAGGCAAGAATCTTCCTCGACGAGTTCTCGCGTGCTGTTGTGGGCTATGCCGAATACCCAAGTGCCCCGTTCGGAGCGGGCCGGCGCCAAACGCCCCGGTACCTGACACGCTAAGCAATTCAGTTTCCGCGCGCCGGGTGCCGAGCGCCTTCCCCTCAGATATTTTTCGCCAACTGCTCCGAGTAGCGCCGCAGATACAACGGCCAGCCCTGGTCGCCCGCGACACCATCGCGCACGTTCTTCCACCCGTCGCCGTGCCGCTCGAGGTTGCGATGCTCGAGCTCAACCCGCGTGCGCTTCGGACCGTCCGAGATGAAACGCACCTCCACTTCGCTGGTCTTCTCGACATCGGTTTCGATTCGCCACTGCGGGCTGATGTCCCAGCTGATCACCACGCGGTCGGGGGGCTCGTAGGCAAGCACCCGGGCCCGTCGCGTTGGGTCGCCTAGGGCGGCCCAACCTGAGCGGCGCGCGCGTGATGCGCAGCGCCTAACGCAAACGGGGGCGATGTCCTCGCTCGAAGGCCTCGCTACCGCGTCGCCGCGCTGCTCCACCGGGCCCGGCACGCGCGCGACCTCGATCAACCACAGTCGTCTCCGCACGCGTCGCCCCGCACGCCCGCGAATCCTTCCTTCGCGATGATAGGCACCATCGCCAGCGCCGCGACGGGATCGGCCCACCACCAGCCGGCGAGCGCGTTGAGCACCACACCCACGAGTGCGATGGCGGAGAGATACGCACAGAACGATGTCTGCGCGGATTCGCTCCGCAATGCGCCGCTCCCCGTCTCGTTCGCGACCCGGAGTTTGGCGCGCGCGAGGAGAGGCATCACCACTACGGACAGCGCGAGGATCGCGATCCCCGCCACGCTCGGCCGCGCGCGATCGTCGAACCAGAGCGATCTCGCACTGTCTAACGCGACGTACAGCGCGAGCACCAGAAAGCACCAACCGATGATGCGATGCGCCACCCGCTCGGCATACTCCCGCCGCCGCTCATCGGCGTCGGCACGCAACCGCCATTGCGCGGCGCCGCTGGCCGTCACCTCGATCACGCTATCGATACCGAAGCCGGTCAGCGCGACGCTTCCGGCCAGGATGCCGGCGGCGAGCGACACCACCGCCTCGATCGTGTTGTAGGCGAGGGTCAAATAGTTGAGTCGGAGCCCACGTCGCACGAGGGCCATCCGTGTTTCGCTCATTGGGCCCCGCCTCGCGCCTCCGCCCGCCTCAACTCCCCCTCCTTCCAGAGGGAGTAGATCGCGGGAATCACAATGAGGGTGAGTAGCGTCGCACTCACCATGCCTCCGACCATGGGCGCCGCGATTCGCTTCATCACGTCGGCTCCCGTCTCCTGACTCCACAGAATCGGCAGCAGCCCGCCGATCACAGCCGTCACCGTCATGATGAGCGGCCGCACGCGCAGCACGGCTCCGTCCATCACGGCCTCGGCGAGCTCCTCGCGTGATGGAAGCCGGCCCTTGGCCCGACGCGACTCCCACGCGTGATCAAGATACACGAGCATGATTACGCCGGTCTCCGCCGCCACACCGGCCAGCGCAATGAATCCGATCGCCACGGCCACACTGAGATTGTAGTTCAGCGCCTGCATCAGCCACACGCCGCCCACGAGCCCGAACGGTAGCGAGAGCATAACGACAGCGCTCTCCGTGACGCCCTCGAAATTCAAGTACAGGAGGAGAAAAATGATCGCGAGCGTGAGCGGCACCACCATCTCGAGCGTCTTGTTCGCGCGCTGCATCGCCTCGTACTGCCCCGACCATTCCAGCCGATACCCCGCGGGAAGCGTCACCCGCTTTTCGATCAGTTGCTTCGCTTCGCTCACGTAGCTCCCCACGTCCCGGCCGCGCACATCCACGTAGACGAGATTGTTCAGGTACCCGTTCTCTGATTTGATCAGCGTTGGGCCCTTCACGATGGACAGGTGCGCCAACGTTCCGAGCGTCACCTGCGCACCGGAGGGCGTCGCGACCAGCGTGTTGGCAATTACCTCGGGATCGTCGCGAAGATCGCGTGGATACCGGACGAGCACTGAATATCGTTCGCGGCCCGCGATCACCTCTCCCGCCTCCATTCCGCCTACCGCCGCGCTTGCGGCCGAGAGCACTTCGTCACCGCTCATCCCGTAGCGAGCAGCGGCAGCACGGTCGAGCGTGATGTCGAGATACCGGCCGCCCTCAGGACGTTCAGAAAACACGGAGTTGGTCCCGCGCACGGCCGGAAGCAGTCCCTCGAGTTCCTGCCCGATACGGTCGAGCGTATCGAGCGACGGGCCGAAGATCTTGATGCCGACCGGCGTCTTGATTCCCGTCGCGAGCATGTCGAGCCGGTTCTTGATCGGCATCGACCACATGTTGGCCACACCCGGCGTTCTAACGGTCTCATTCGCCTCGCTTACGATCGAATCGTACGTGACTCCGGGGCGCCATTGACTCTTGTCCTTGAGGATCGCGATCGTCTCGATCATCGACATCGGCGCCATGTCCGTCGCAGTTTCCGCGCGGCCGATCTTGCCCAGCACCATTTCGACTTCGGGAATCTTCGCCAACGCAGCGTCGCGCTGCTGCAGGATCTGCTTGGCCTGTGCGGTGCCCACTCCGGGGAACAGACTCGGCATGTCCATGATCGACCCCTCGTTCAAGGGCGGCATGAACTCGGTCCCGAGATGCGACCACGGCCAGATGGTTAGGACGAGGACTGCCAGCGCACAGGCGATCACCGCCCGCCGGTGTGCTAACACAAACCTCATCACGGGACGGTACACGCGTATCAACGCCCGATTGACGGGATTCGCCGCCTCGGGCTTGATGCGGCCGCGGATCACGAGCCCCATCATCACGGGCACGAGCGTGATCGACAGCAGCGCGGCCGAGCCCATGGACAGTGTCTTCGTCCACGCCAGCGGCTTGAAGAGGCGCCCCTCCTGATCCTGCAACGCAAACACCGGGACGAACGAGATCGTGATGATGAGCAGCGACACGAAGAGCGCCGGCCCAACTTCCGTTGCCGAGTCGACCACGAGATCCCAGTGCGTGCGTGGGCCTCCCTCGTGTTCGTTGCGCTCGACGTGCTTGTGGAAGTTTTCCACCATGACGATCGCCGCGTCGATCATGGCTCCGATGGCAATCGCGATGCCGCCCAGGCTCATGATGTTGGCGCTGAGCCCGAGCATCCTCATGGCGATGAACGCCATGAGGATGCCGACGGGAAGCGTCAGGATGGCGACGAGCGCGCTCGAAGCGTCGAGCAGGAAGAGCAGGGTGACGGCCGCCACGATGATCGACTCCTCGACCAACTTCTCTTTGAGCGTCTGGATGGCGCGCTCGATGAGATTCGAACGATCATACCCGCTAACGAAGACGACGCCCTTGGGCAGCGACGGCTCGAGCTCCGCCATCTTTGCCTTCACGCGGTTGATCACGGCGAGCGGGTTCTCGCCGAAGCGCATGACCACCCAACCGGTGACGATTTCACCTTTTCCGTTCAGGTCCGCGATGCCGCGCCGGATATCCGGTCCGAGTTGCACGGTCGCAACGTCGCCCACCGTGACCGGAGTCCCGTGGGGGCCCGTGCCCACCGACACCGCGCGCAAATCGTCCAAGCTGTGGAACCGCCCGCGCCCGCGCACCACATACTCCGACCCGTTCATCTCGAGCACCCGACCGCCCACGTCCTGGTTGGACTGGCGCACCGCCTCGCTCACTTTGGCGATTGGAATGTTGTACGCCAGCAGCTTGGCCGGATCGACGACCACCTGGTACTGCTGCTCGTAGCCGCCTAACGAGGCGATCTCGGCGACGCCGGACACCGCGGTGAGCGCCGGACGCACTGTCCAGTCCTGCAGGCTCCGCAGTTGGGCGAGATTGAGCGCCCCGGTCGTGTCGGTCAGGATGTATTGCATCACCCACCCCACCCCTGTTGCATCGGGGCCGATCGTCGTCTTCGCATTTTGGGGCAGCACGTCACGCACGGAGCTCAGGTACTCGAGCACGCGCGAGCGCGCCCAATAGAGATCGGTGCCGTCCTCGAACACCACGTACACGGCCGAGAGCCCGAACTGGCTCATACCGCGCACGTACTTCGTGTGCGGCACCTTGAGCATCTCGCTCTCCAGCGGATAGGTCACCTGGTCCTCGACGAGCTGCGGCCCTTGTCCGGGCCACTCCGTCATCACGATCACTTGCACGTCGGACAGATCGGGGATCGCGTCCACCGGCGTGCGCGCCATGGCCCACACACCCGCCGCGGCGATCGCCGCCGTGGCCAGGAGCACCGGGAACCTATGCCTAACCGACCACTCGATGATGCGCGTGAGCATGGGCGGCTACCTCCGCGGAGTCGACGGGGGCGGCATCTGCCCGATCATGCTCTTCATCACTTGAGCGAGATTCGACTCCGAATCGAAGAGATATTGCGCCGACGTGACGACGCGCTGGCCGGCATCGAGACCGGAGAGGACTTCGGTGTAGGCCCCGGCCGTGCGGCCGGTCTCGACGTCCATCGGCATGAGTGTGCCATCGCCCATGTCCATGAACACCAGCGTGCGATCTCCGGTATTCAAGACGGCCGACGCCGGCACGGTCAGCGTGCGATGTATCGGCGTGGCGAGTGTGACCGTCGCGTACATCCCGGGCTTGAGGATCCCGCCCGGATTCGGGACCTCCACCCGTGCCCGCACCGTTCGCGCGGCCTGGTCCACCGTCGGATACACATAGGCCACGCGGCCGTCGATCGTCCGCCCGGGAAGCGCGTTCAACGCAATGGCGGCGCGCGAGCCGCGCCTAACGAAGGCAGCATCCTGTTCCCGGAGCGCGACGTCGATCCAGACATCGCGAAGATTCGCGATCCGATAGAGCATCGTACCGGCGGTGATCGCCTGGCCCCGCACCACGCTCTTCTCCAGCACGACGCCCGACGCCGGCGCGTACAGCGTCAGCGTCTGCCGCACCTGACCGGTCCGGAGGATGCTGTCCACCTGTGCGTCCGAAATGCCCCACGACGCGAACCGTCGTTTCGCCGCCGTCACGAGATCCGTGGACGCGGGCGGAACACCCGGGACGGTGCTGGCGCCGACACTCGCCTGCAACGTCGCGGCGGCCAACACCTCCTGTTCGGCAGCCACCAGCTCGGGCGAGTAGACATCCATGAGCGGTTGGTCTTTGCGAACCCGCTGTCCGGTCGCGTCCACGTAGAGACGTTCGACGTAGCCGCTAAACCGCGGCGTGACATCGGAGAGTGTCGTCTCATCCACCGCCACCGTACCAACCGTCCGTACGGTATTGTCCAACATTCGCTCGTCCACGGTGCCGAACGTGACGCCGAATTGTCGGATTTGATCCGCCGTGAGCCGCACCGAGTGGCCGGACGACATATCCATTCCACTCATGCCGCCCGGTTCGCCGCGCGGCGTCGCCGTCGGCCGTTCGGATGTTGCCGATGCGTTCTGCGCAGGCTGGCGTCGTCTCTCGAACCATCCGGTGAGTGCGGCGGCGACGGCGATGACCACGATCCCGCCGATGACGACGCGCCGGCCGCGTCGTTGCGTTAGGCGAGCTGGTTGTTGGTGGGGCTGGCTCATCGCAGAACTCCCGTGCCCACAGTGCGCTCGAGCTCCGCGAGGTGTTTCGCGAATTCGGTGAGCGAGTGGTAGTAGGCGGTTTCGGTGTTGAAGACGCCGGCCTGCGCATCCATGACCGCGGCGAAATCGAGTCGGCCTACCTGATAACTGGCCATCGCCGACGCTAGCGTCGCCTGCGCCTGAGGAAGGATCGCGCGCTTCGCCAGCGCGAGCTCCGTGCGTGCGCGCTCCACATCGCTCAGCTCTGTGGCGATGTCGGCGTCGAGCGCGTTCACCATTTCATGGTGTTGCGCCTCGAGCATCGCGAGCTCCGCCTCGGACGCTGCCACGTCCGCATCCTGCTTCCGTCCCTTCTGCAGGGGGACGGGGATCGAGATGATGGCGGTGACCATGTCCGTGAACCCCTGTCGTTGGCCGTACTCGAGTGACACGGAGATGTCGGGCAAGTGCGCTTTGCGTGCGATCTCGATCCGCGACCGCTGCGCGGCGATCTGCGCGATGTGCTCCTGAACCATCGGATTGTTCGCGACGGCGAGCGCCTGCAGCGAATCCAGCGGCAGCATCGGTGAGTCGGCCGCGCGAGCGCCGAGAGCGTCCGACGCGAAGTGTACCTCCGACGCGGAATCGGCCACCGCCGCCTTGACGATGCGCGCCGGAATGCTCGGCGCGTCGACGGAGGTGTTCGTCGGACGATCGAGCAGCGCATTCAGTTGGGCGAGCGCGGCTCGCCGCTTTTCAGCAAGTTCGCTGGCGGCATCCCCGAGATTCGCGGTCTCGGTACGCGCCCGAAGCACGTCGGCTTGCGTACCCGAACCGGTCGAGTATTGTGCTTGCGACACGGCGGCCAGGTTCGTTAGCACGGTTTGGTTCCGGCGCACGATGTCGAGTGCGCGATCCGCGAAGGCGAGGTCGTAGTACGCGTCCTTCACCCGCGCCGTGACGTCAAGTCGCGCAGCGTCGATAGCAGCTCGCGACGCCGTCACTTCGTCCACGGCTGCACGGGTCTCGAGCGACAACTTTCCGGGGTACGGAAAGGTTTGCGAGATGCCGACCATCTTCATCGTCATGAAGTCCGAGAAGCCTGGTTTCGCGATCGGGAAGTTTTGGATGCCGACCATGAGCATCGGATCTGGCCGCGCGCCGGCCGGCCCGACTCGCAACTGCGCGGCTTTTGCGCGCGCAGCGGCGGCATGGATTGTCGGGTTGACGGCGATCGCCAGGGCGACGAGGGAATCGAGCGCTGTGCCCGAGCGCGCCGAATCCACGGACGCCGACGCGGCGTCGCGGGCGTTCGGCCGCGGACCCTGCGTGCGACCTGGAGCGAGCGGCGCCGCGGTCGCGAGAGCGATGAACCCCGCGCACCACGCGGCGCGCGGCATCGTCCGGCGTGCCGGCTCGGGCTCCGGACGGACGACTGGGTGCCATGCTCCCAGAGAAAATGAGAAGATCATGGGATCCTCGATTGAAGCCAAATCAGGTTCGTGTCGCGTCCGACCGACGCACCGACGCGTGCGCCGATCCCGCCGGACGCGCGAATGCACAACGCAGCGCGCGCGGCGGGCGACGAACTACCGTGTGATTTGGACTACGCTCGAGGCGGAGGGAGGTCGGGCGGGTACGTCCGTGACGGCGGCGCGATGACGACTAACGCTGCGAGACACGCGGGCAAACCAGGCGGCAGCGGTCGAGCGCCGATGGGAGCTGGAGCAAGGGCAACAATGCACGGCCCCATGGCCAGGCACGCGGGCCAACGCATCTCCTGATTGCACGGCGCGCGCTCAGGCATTCCCCGCGTGGCTGGGTCGATGCGCCTCGTCGACTCCCCGATGACCCTCGTGCTTGCCGCCATCGGCGCGCCGGTACGCATCGTGGCGCTCTCTTGCGCCGCAATCGGCATCGCGTCGCGCGGCATGATGCACGCCACGCCGCTCGCAGTCAGCGCGAGCTGGAAAGCGACTATGGCCGTCATGAGGACGCCCACGGACCGTGACACAGGCGAGCGGTGCATGTCGAGAATAGAATAGTACCCTGGACGGCCGTCGCGTTCCAATGGGCCGTTGCCGGCACGCGAAGCGCTCCCTGGTTGGGCGCGGCACTCAACATTAGAGCCGTGGGCCCCGGTCCTTCTCCAATGCCTCGGCGTGCGACGCGAAAAGCCAATTTTGCCGGCGTCCCAGTAGTGGCGCGCGCGACCATCCGGAACGAGAGATGACGCGCTTGCCACGTTCTTCTCTCTCGCGCCGAGGTTGGGGTTCCTCTACCCGGGCGAATCGGCTGGGCTGGGGCGTGCCCTGCGGGACGAACATCGCCGGACTTATGGCGACCCGCGGGCTGGACTTGGGCGATGCGCGTGGCATCGCTCCGCGCCAAGGCCTTCGCCGCCACGTGAGAGCTTGCCGATCGGCCTAACGGATAGCGACATCGGTCCCCAGCGAAACGCAGCGGGCGGGCCTCGAGTCGCGGGTTGCATCCATGCTATACTATAGTAGGAACGGATGTTGCCTTGACTTTTCTCTGCATAACCCGCGTACCATCAACGCCGACACGATTCGCGCTGCCATCTGGTATCCCACGTCCGGAATCGTGCGCGACACGGTGCTGGCCCTGCAGCCATTGCACGTCGCGTTAGGCCGCCCCTATGTGCTGGCGGGAGTTGAACGAGGATCACCCTCCGCTTCGTTCAGAACGCCTCGACCAACTCCACTCTCAGGCACCCGCGTTTCGCCCTCGGCTTTCGTGGTGCTACCTGGATGCGAACGTCCATGTCGAGAGCGATGAGGAAGCGCTCGAGACGCTCTTGACTGAACCGCGCGAGCTTGCCCCGCATGAGATCGGACACGTCCGGTGCAGCAATGCCAAGTGCCGCCGCCGCGCGACGCTGTGTCCAATTCCGCTCCAAGATAATTTGCCGAACCACGCGAGCGAGTTCCGCCTTCGCTAATCGCTCAGCGGCGTCGAAGAACCCCAGATCCTGAAAAACATTTCCACTGCTTTCCTCGATTGGGTCAGACTCAGAAACTCGCAGACGCTTCGCCCTGGCTCCCATGTGCGCCTCATACCTCATCGGTGATCTTCCGTGTGATTTTGTTTCGCCATCCGGAAGCGCGCGCACTCAACGATCTTCCAAATCTCCCGCGGCAGCCCTTCGCCGAATGGCTTGGCACCGTGTGGCACGTCGCCATACTGCACGTCGAGTAACGCGGAGCCAAACACATCCTTCTCATCGTCCGGCATGAGCTGCAAGGCTTTTCTGCTCGAGCCGACCCAGAGAAGCGGCTTTCGGGCGGGAAGCGATGACGGCACGAAGATAGCAGTTTTGCTATTGCGGGGCAAGTGTTACCAACAAGCGAGAGAGGTGCGCGAACGGCGGGCGGCGAAGGGCCGTCCTCGATCCTAACCGGTCGCCGGGGCGGCGGAGGTATCAAATGCTTGCCGATCGGCTCCATTCACTGCCTGGCAACGCGCGTGGGAAGCCGACGGGCGTCACCCGGAGGGCGCAGCCCTGCGCTTGCTCGACATTGGACGCCGAGAGCTGGCAGTGGTGTTTTCTGCGCTCGTTAGGCGCGGTGCGCCGAGATCGCCTGGCCCGAATGGCCGCCGCGCTTCCGGAAAGCGCGCGCGTCAAATTCGTCGGGCGACGCGGAATACCCGCACGGCTGGTTGACGGCCCTCGTTAGGTCATTCCTCCTTTCAGAGCGGGCTAACAGACCGCCGAAGCACGAGACCAAAGCGACCGCGACGCCGACTACGGCAGCGCGAAGAGCTGGTTGCAGATCCCGCCGAGTTTCGTAGGCGGCCGTTGAAGGTTGCGATGAAACAGTTCTCGATGGGTTTGCCGGGCCGGATGAATTGCAGCGTGATGCCGCGCGCGCCCGCCCATTGATCGAGATGCTGGCTCGTGAACTCGGGGCCGTTGTCGCACACGAGCGTCGTTGGCGAAGGAATGGTCGTCAAGCCGATGTCGTTCGTCGCGCTCGGCCGCCACGGGCTGTTGCAGCCGGCGGTCAAGCGTCGCGGGCGCGAGTACCTCCGGATGATCTACGGTCCCGAGTACACGCGGCCGGAGAATCTCGATCGGCTGCGGGCGCGCGGGCTGAATGCCAAGCTGACGCTCGCCCTTCGCGAGTTTGCGTTAGGCATAGAGGGCCTCGAACGGTTCGTGCGACGGGAGCCGCTGCGGCGCGTGCACGAGTGTGCCTTTGGGGTGCTAGCGCTCGAGAGCGAGCCGGTCGACCCGCGCCTGTGACCCCGGCGGCATTCACCTTTGCTATAGTAGGAACATGTGTTACGTCGACTTTTCTCCGCATAAGCCGCCTCAGATTGCGACGCTGACGCTTTGGAAAGAAGGCCGCCCTGGTAGCGTCGGCGAGCACCTCTTGCAACGATTCCGGGTGATCGCGCCGCGGAAACTCGCGCAGCACGGTCCGATGCTACGCCCCGCGGTATTCTCCGATCGCCCCGTTAGGCCGCAGATCCCGGAGCAGCCGGCACCTCGCCGAGCGGCGCGATTCGAACACCATCCTGGGTACACCACCACGCCCCATCTTCGTACCAGAGCGGGTGCCGCGAATGCCGCGGACATGCTGGCCACGTCGTGTCGATGAATTCGTCGTGCAGGAGTTGCTGCATGTTTTCGACGAGGGCGTAGGCCAAATCGTCGCGGGCGAGTTCCGCAACGGCCAGCATCTCCCCCTCGATTAGCTCTCCATAGCCCGGGCCGAGCGTCCGCTCCACGTCGCGCTCGAGCAGCTCGGCCGCTCGCGTGAGGTCTAGCCGCATTGACGATGCAATGGTGTCCGGTTGGCGCCAGGTCGTTCGCGTAGACGACTGCATACGAACATGCACTGCATCCGTCGCGCAGTAAAGAATTCACCGTGAACAAGTCACTCGTGGCGCCACGCCCGGGTTCAGCACCGTCAGGGATTCGTCGCGAACAGCTTGTTGCACACGGCGCCGAGCGTCTGGCCTAACTGTGCGCCAGACTGCTTGAAATAGCCGTCATCGGCCACCAGCAGGAAGGTGCACACCCGGTTAGGCGCCTTGTAGGCCTTGATGCCACCCGTGTACTGCAACGCCCTGTCGCCAACACCCGGCAGCGCCACCGTATCCGGAAGGAACCTCACGCCCGCGTTGAAGCTCGCGAGGTTATCGGAGCTCAAGGACAACTGGATGCTGCCGCCCGCCGCCTCGACTGTGCACGAGGTTGCGTTCCTCGTCTTGGGCACGCCGGGACCGGTCATGAGCGCGGCATTCACCTCGGGCGTGAAATACTTCGCGCACGCGCCGGCGCCGAGGCTCGTCCAATCACCTCCCGATCCTCCGGCGCTCGGCTCCGCGGCGGCCGATTGGCTCGAGGCGGATTTCTCGCAGGCACCAGGCGAGATGGCGAGCGTCGCCGCCAGCATGAGAGACAACACGGCACGGGTCATACGAACCTCCGTTGATTTGCTCACTGGACACCTGCCGGCGCCTTGACGTTGGAATAGTCATAGCGAGCGCTCGTATGGTTCTTGTCCCCGGTGCCGACGTCCATGACGCTGTTCGCCTTGAGCACCAGACCGCGACTCTTCGAAATCCACATGTCGGTATCGACCGTGGACACCTCGGTCACGACGTGCGTCCGCCAGTCCGATGCGGCCTCACCGTTCACGCTCTCGTCGCGTAGGTGCGTGCACGTGTCCTTGGTCCAATCGTGTTCGTCCCGCTCCGCGTTCATCTCGGCCAAGCTCACCTGCCTCTTGATCCACTTTCCGTGGCTCAGGACGTACATCGCTCCTCCGGCCGCGATCGACTCGCCAACCATAGCTGCCGGATGTGTCGCGAGCGGCACGGCGCCGGCCGCGATTCCGAGGAGGCGGAGATTGCGTCGCTTGGACTGAGGTGTACGGTTCATGACTGCGGGCTCCAGAGAGAAGTGAGACGGCCGGGCGAGAAGGCTCGGGTTCTGCACTCGATTCTGGCCCGCATGCGTTGCCCCGCCGTTATCCTGCCGTTAGCCGTGCTGCGCAGAGCCTCGCTCGTCTTCGATCATGCCATCCGATTCCGTCCCGCCCCCGCCATAGCCGTCCGGGTTCTCGCCGCCGCGGTCGTCCTCGATCTCGCGCTCCACATCACGACGGCGCTCATCACGCCGTACGGCTTCCCCGCGACGAGTTCCTCTACTTCGCGATGGGCGGGCATCTCCATCTCTGGTCCATGGACGTCCCGCCGGCGATGGCGATCCTGTCGAACCTCATGCGCGCGACCACTGGACCGGGTCTCGTGCCCGTGCGCTGGCTCGCCACACCATGGCCGTATGTGGCGGCGGTGCTGGCGTTTGCGTTAGGGAGTCCGAGCATCGCGGGCCAGATGCACACGGGATGGACGGCGGTCCTCTACGAGCGCGAGCTCTCGTGGGCATACTGGCGTGAGCCCCAGGTGCGCGTGGTCGCGGTGTCGTGCCTCGTCGCGTTAGGCATCATTCTGTGATTTCACGGCAAGTCGTACTACCTGCTGCCCGTGTATCCGGCGCTGGTTGGCGGCGGCGCGGCGTGGTTCGAGCGCTCTACGGCCTTAGGTGTGCGCACCGCGCGGCTCAGGGCGGCGGCGCGCTCGACTGCGGTCGCCATCGTCGTGATGCTTCATGGCGCGCATGGCCGACGCACCGGCGCTCACCCTGATCCGTACCGCTCACGCACCAATCGTGCACGATGCAGATATATCTGGACGAATGGTCTCCATTCGCGCGCCGTGAAGTGACGCGACGCCGGATGGTAGATGTCAACACCGGAATAGAATTGCACACTTGCACCGGGAAGAATTGCACACTGGATGGGATACGAGTCGTTAGGACGCTGGCATCTCCTTGGCCGAAGGCCGGGTGGATAGGGGTGGCCGTCGGCCAGCCGGCAGCTGGAATCTCCTCTTCCTGACAGCCTAACGCCCTCGGCTTGGCTTTCTTGGCTGCCGATCGCCCATCCGGAATCGCCTCCGCTCGTGAGCCAAAGCCGAGCAGCACGATTCCTCAGGTAGATAACGGCACCGGCAACAGTCAAGTAACGGAAGGGGGCGATTGTTCGCCCGCGCAACGATCCTTCGCGCGACTGGCGACAACCCTCTTCTCCGAATTCCAATGACGAGCACACTCCGCAACACCGTCCTGTTGCTCACCGCCCTCGCCGTAGTTGGGTGCTCGGCCAAACAGGCGTCGACGGCGCAGACCGACGCGAGCGACCCATCGCAAGCCCAGCCCGCCTCGTCTCAGGGCGCGACCGCCAACTGGTCGGCAACCATCGACGGTGCAGAAGTAACCGGGAACGGCGTGGACGAAACGCAGCTGGGGAACGCCGCGTTCGTGCTTGGAGGCCCCGGCCAAAAATACGGCGGCCAGCGGTATGGATTCTTCACCTTGTACGCGACACCAGACGGCCAGCTCGACAAGGCGAATCTGACCATGACGTTTCACTTTCCGCCACACGCGGGGACGTTCGTCCACGCCGGCACGTTCGACTCGTGCAATTGCGACATGTGGCTGGCCAAGAACGTCAAGGTCGGCGACCTGGCGCAATTCGATGCGGACACCGTGACGATCACCATCACATCGATGAGCGCGACGAGAATCGCCGGGACGTTCTCGGGGAGCCTCACGCTGAGCAACGACACGCCGCGAGCGGCGCAAAAGCGCGCGACGGTCACGAACGGGAAGTTCGACCTTCCGATGTCGGCGTCGAAGCTGACGCCTGAATGAGCACCGAGATGCGCCATGCTGAGCCGCCACCTGCATTCGTGCGGTGGACAAGGTCGGTCGCTTGCGGTCGCTCCGTGGGCCGCAGGCGCGACTTCGCGGCGTCGCCGACTACGGCAGCGCGAAGAGCTGGTTGCAGATCCCGCCGAGTTTCTTCGCGAGTGCGTCGCCGGTGAGTTTGGGCTGTTCCTCGATCGCCATCAGCATCACACGACAGTTGCGATCTCCCTTCTTCCACGCGTCAACCACCGTGGGGTTGTCGATCCGCAGCGCCTGATCACCCACTCCGGCGAGGGCGATCGCCGCCGGACGGTCGATCTTGTTGTACGCTTTCCAAGCCTCCAACGTGAGGTGATCGGCGAGCTCGATCTTGATAATGGTTCCACCGCTGTCGCCGGCGAAAGCGCAACTGTAAGCGTCTTGGGCCTTGCTCGTCCCGGCAGGGTGAATCAGGATGGCTTTGCGGAAGTCCGCTGTCAGCAGCTTCGTGCAGGCGGTAGCGCCGTTCTTGGCCCAGTCGCTCGTCTGCGCCGGCGCAACGGATGCAATCGTCGGAGCCTCACCCGACCGGCTCTGCGGCTGTCCGAAGAGGACAACGAAGACACTACATGCGACAAGCGTCGTTGGTATCGACATAGAGTCTCCGAATGCGCCTGATGTGCGGCGGCGACAGAAGGGTGTAGTTGTAGTGCGTGGCCGAGCTGGTCGACCGGACTATGGCGCGCGAACAATTGCCGCGTCGCGTTACCCGTTCGTCTCCGCCCCGTTATCTGCTCACAGACCCGCCAGGTCAGCAGCTTTCCTCCCATACGGGTGTTCGCTGTAGCGGTGGACAAGTGGTCCGACGGAACGCCGGCGCCGAGCATGTAAGGACTCGCATGATCGGACTGTGCATGGAGCGAACGCGCGACCGCGCCGGGATTCCGGACCGGTTAGGCGTTGGCCGCGAACAATTTGTTGCACACCGCGCCGCGCGTCTGGCCTAACTGTGCGCCCGCGTCGCGCCGGCCGGACACGTCCCCACCGGGTGATAAGTCACGCCGAATCCCTTCAGGTATTCCGCCAGCGGTTCGAGCCCCACGCGGCGGCGCCGTTGGTCGACACACTGCTCGTGGGCGATCGGGTCGAGCGACGGCGGACCGCCGGCGGGCGGATTGGTGAGCTGCGTGCCGTAGCGCTGCCGCCGATGCGAACCGACGAGCACGCGGTCCTCGAGCAGCGCGACGTCACCCGCGCGCGCATCGCCTGCCCGCCCGGCAGCGCGCAGTAGCGCAAGGACACGCGCTTGATACGCGTGCGGCATGTGCTGCACCACCAGCCAGGCGGCGTGCGCACCGTCATCGGCCACGAGCGCCCGCCCGGGCCATCCGTGTTGCGCGATGATCTTCCGCACCTTCGCCTGGATGGGGGCATCGGCCGCGGTCATCGCGCGCATCGCGGAATCGCCCTGCGGCGACTTGACGCCGTACTTCGTTAGCACGGCCCCGATCCCAGCGCGGTTGCGCTGATCCCGATCGGCGAGTCGCAACAGTTCCGTGCGAAGCGGTTGGTCGACCGCGGCAAGTTTGCGATGCATGCGTGCGTCGAGCGCCTTCCACCGTCGGTCGGCGCGCAACGTCCAAAAGGCCGTGTCCGCCATGAGTCGAGGTTCCAGAACGCCCTGGTCGATGGCCCGCCCCAGATCGCGCAGCGCGCGGTCCGTCATGCCGGCCTCGGCGGCACTCTGCGCCGCAACGGCGAGCACGACCGGATCGAATCCCGAGACCCCGTACGCCTGTTCGTAGAGCGCAGCCGCGCGCGCGTGGTCACCGACAGAGTCGGCGCCGGTGGCGCGCATCATGGTCTCGGCGAACCCCTGTCCGTTCGCGGCACACAGTGGAGCACAGGCCCATGCGACGGCAAGCCAGCGATGGTTCACGACTCTCTCCGTGGCCGGATCCGAGCGTTCGCAACTCACTGACTAACGTACTAACGCACTAACGTACTAAGCGCATTAACGTACT
>DAHUXU010000629.1 GCA_027307005.1 Gemmatimonadota bacterium | reverse complement strand
ATACGCGAGACTCTTGAGCCACGCCGGATTGACGTATTCGCCCATCTTTGCCTTGTTCGACGTGAAGATCACCAGCGGGAACACGGCGAACGACAACTGCATGCTCAAGATCACCTGGCTCAGAATGAGCAGCTTGGCGGTGCCGCTCTCTCCGAAATACGCTGCCGCGATCACCGCCGGCACGATGGCGATGCCACGCGTGAGCAGCCGGCGCAGACACGGCCGCATGCGGATGTCGAGGAAGCCTTCCATGGCGATCTGGCCGGCCAGCGTGCCGGTGAGCGTCGAATTCTGCCCCGACGCGAGGAGCGCGAGCGCAAACACGGTGCTCGCTCCGCCCACGCCTAACAGAGGCGTGAGCAGCTTGTACGCGTCCTGGATCTCCGCCACTTCCGTGTGGCCGAACCGGTGGAAGGTCGCCACCGCGACGACGAGAATGGCCGCGTTGATGAACAGGGCGCCCATGAGCGCCGCCGTCGAGTCGAGCACGGCGTACCGGATCGCTTCGCGTTTGCCGCGCGGTGTTTCGTCGTATCGCCTCGTCTGCACTATAGATGAGTGCAGATAGAGGTTGTGGGGCATCACCGTGGCACCGAGGATGCCGATCGCGAGGTACAGCATGGCCGGGTTGCGGATAATCTCCGGCGACGGCAGCATGCCGCGCGCGGCCGCGGCGAGATCCGGCCGCGACACGACGATCTCGAACACGAAGCACACGCCGATGGTGCCGATGAGTGCGATGACCAGCGCCTCGAGCGTGCGATAGCCACGGTGCTGCAGCACGAGAATGACGAGAACGTCGAGCCCGGTGATCAGCACGCCGACGACGACGGGAATCCGGAACAGCAGATTCAGCGCGATGGCCGACCCGATGACTTCGGCCAGGTCGCACGCGGCGATGGCCACCTCGCAGAGCAGCCAGTGCATGATGACCGTCGGCCGCGAATAGCTGTCGCGCACCGCCTGCGCGAGGTCGCGTCCGGTGGCGATGCCTAACTTTGCCGCCAGCGCCTGCAGCAAGATGGCCAACAGGTTCGAAATGACGACGACGCTGAGCAGCGAATAGCCGAAGGCGGAGCCGCCGGCGAGGCTGGTGGCCCAGTTGCCCGGATCCATGTAGCCGACGGCGACGAGAAAGCCGGGTCCGGCGAACGCCAGCGCCTTGCGCCATCGGCTGACTCCGGGAATCGCGATCGTGCGATACGCCTCGGCGAGGCTCGGCGTGACGCGCGCGCGACGCCAGCCGCGCTCCGCGGCGCGCAGGTCGGGAGCCTCCGGCTCTCGCTCGGTCAGCCGGGTCGCCACAGCGCCATTTCTCGCATGGCTAATCAATAATTTAGTGCATACGAAAATGCAAATCCGGCTTTCACAAAACGTTCGCGCCCGGCAGCGGGCGCCGGTCCGCGCGCGTCGTGTAATCGGCGTGACAGGTGCCGCCTCTACTATTCTCTGCGCGGTCACGCGTCGAGCGGCGCGCGACCGGAGCACCGACCTCTCACGTACGCGCGAGGCTCGTCCACATGACATTGCACCGATTCGCACTGGCCGCGGCGGCGATCGCGACCCTGGCGGCGGTCCCGGCACCCGGCCCGGGCTACCACATCATCAAGACGTATACGTTAGGCGGCGAGGGCGGCTGGGACTATCTCGCCTACGATTCCGTCGGCCATCGCCTGTTCATTTCGCGGCAGAACCGGGTGATGGTCGTGGATCCGGCAACGGGCCGGCAGCTCGGCGAAATCCCCGGCTTCGAGCGCTCGCACGGCATCGCGTTCGACTACAAGACCGGCCACGGATTCGCGACGTCGGGCGGCGACAGCTCCGTGATCATGTTCGACCTGAAGACGCTGCGTGTGTTAGGCAGGACGACCGCCGCGCCGGACGCCGATGCGATCCTGTTCGATCCGGCGACGGGCCGCGTGTTCACGTTCAACGGCGACTCGAAATCCTCCTCGGTGATCGACGGCCAGTCGGGCAAGAAGATCGGCACCGTCGACCTCGGCGCCGGGCCGGAATTCGGCGTGTCCGACGGCGCCGGCAAGGTCTACGTGAACCTCGAGGAGGAGGGCGAGGTCGCTGAGATCGACGCAAAAACGCTGAAAGTGACGCGCAAGTGGCCGATGGGTTCGTGCAAGGGCGCCACCGGATTGGCCATCGACCGCGCACATCACATTCTGTTCAGCGGATGCCGCACCAAAGTGATGGCGATCTCGAACGCGGCCGAGGGGAAGCTGATCACCACGCTGCCGATCGGCGCCGGCGTCGACGCGACGCGGTACGACGCGGGAACGGGAGACGCGTTCGCCTCGACCGGCGACGGCACGCTCACGGTGATCCACGAGGATTCGCCGGACAGATTCAGCGTGGTCGAGACCGACACCACGATGCGCGGCGCGCGCACGATGGAGATCGACGAGCAGAACCACCGCGTGTTCACGGTGTCGGCGAAGTTCGGGCCGCCGCCGGCCGAGTCGACGGCGCAGAATCCGCGGCGCCGGCCGCCGATGCTGCCCGATTCGTTCACGCTCCTCATCCTGGACCGCTGACCAGCCGCGCCTAACGGGCGTGCCTCCCGTTAGGCGCTCGGCTCCAGCTCGTCGTAGCGTTTGAGGCGGTAGATGAGCACGGATGCGGCCCAGCTGACCACGAACACGAGCACGATCAGGTAGCCGAGCATCCCGAAGTGTTCGTTGAGCGCTCCGACGGCGCGCCAGAACGCGCCGTCGAGCGCGAACCGATGGCCCACGAGGCCGAGCGCTTCGATCCCGCCCACCAGCAACGCCACCACCACCGACACGAACGTGATGGTGAGATTGTAGTACAACTTCCGGATCGGCTTGACGAAGGTCCACCCGTACGCGCCGATCATGAGAATGCTATCGGTGGTGTCGACGAGGCTCATGCCCGCGGTGAACAGCGCGGGAAACACGAGAATCGACCAGATCGGCATTCCCTTCGCCGCTTCCGCGGCCGAGATGCCTAACAAACCAATCTCGGTGGCGGTGTCGAAGCCGAGTCCGAAGAGCAGGCCGAGCGGGTACATGTGCCAGCTGCGGCGCACCATGCCGAACAACGGGCGCAGGATGCGCGCAATCAATCCGCGACCCGCGAGCAGCACGTTCAAATCTTCGTCGCCAAAGGCGCCGCCCGCACGCACGCGGTGAAACGCGCGCCAACCCGCGGAGAGAATGAACAGGGTCATCACCGCGATCGCGAGCAGGAACAACGCCGACACGAGCGTGCCGATGATGCTGCCCGTTGCGTTCAGAGTCGACATCCTCGACTCGAGCGCCATCGCAGTGACAGCAATGGCAACCGACGCCAGCACGACCACGGTGGAATGTCCGAGCGAGAAGAAGAAGCCGACCGTGAGCGGCTTCTTGCCATCGTGCATCAACTTGCGCGCGACGTTGTCGATGGCCGCGATGTGATCGGCGTCGATCGCGTGGCGAAGCCCGAACCCGTACGCGAGCAGCGCCGTGCCAAGCAGCAGCGGATACGCGTGAAAAGCCGAGAGCGCCCAGGCCCACGCCGCCAGGTTGAAGCCGACGAGGAGGGTGTAGATGCCGATGACGCGGCCGCGCACATCGGCCGCGTCATCGGAAAAGAGACGCCGCAGGTGGTACAGCACACTACATCAGCCGCCTGACCTCGCGCGGCGGTTCTGCGCTGCGTTCCACAGGAGCGGCGGGCTCGCTTCCAGCAGGAGCGTCGTCGTGCGCGGATCCCGATTGGAGCTCGTTCACGCTCTTCTTCAATTCGCGAATGCCTTTGCCCATCGAGCCGGCGATCTCCGGAATCCGTTTGGCGCCGAAGAAGAGGAGGACGATGACGAAAACGAGGAGCAGTTTTTCGATGCCGAATCCGCCGAACCCCATTGTGCCTCCGTGCCGGTGGGAAGCCGATCGGACA
>DAHUXU010000594.1 GCA_027307005.1 Gemmatimonadota bacterium | reverse complement strand
GTTAGGCGAAGCGACGGCGGCCGCGACCGCGGCCGCCGACGCGTTCGGCCGGGCGCAGCACGCCGAGCGACAGGCCGCCGGCGTCCACGAAGAAGCGGAACGCCGCGAACAGCGCGCGGCCCGCGAGCTGTCGGGGGTCATCGCGCTCGTCGACAAGGTCGCGTCGCGCCGCGGCGAGCTCGGCGAACGGTTAGGCGATCTCGCGCGGCGCACGGTCGAAGGAAGCCAGGCCGTCACCGCGCGCGAAGCCGAGTGCGCCACGGCCGCCGAGCATCTGGCGGAGCGCGAGCGGGCGCAGGACGCGGCCCGCGAGGAGCGCGCACGCTGGCAGGTGGTCGAAGCGCAGCTGCAAGCCCGACTGCGCGTCGCCGCCGATCGCGACCGCCAGCTCGAGACCGATGCGGCGACGGCGACCGCGCGGCTCGAGGCGCTCATGTCCGAGCTCGGCGACATCGCGCTCGCCGACCGCGAGCTCGCCGAGCACATCGCGGCCTGGCGCCTCGACCTCGAATCGCGCCGCGTTTCGTTAGGCGACGCCGAAGGCCATCTGCGCGAGGCCGAGGCCGACGTGCAGCGCGCCGACGCGGAGCTCGAGCACCAGGAGCACGCGCTCGCCGATGCGCACCGCCGCGCCAGCCAGGTGAGCGACGACCTCCATCAGGCCGAGCTCCGGTTCACCGAGCTGTCGGGACGGCGCGCGATGATTCGCGAGCGGCTCGAAACCGAATGGCGCCGCCCGTTGGACGAGATGCTCGCCGCCGTCGTCCCCGCCGACATCGATGAGGACATTCTCCGCGCCGAGCTCGATGGCCTGCGCGCCGAGCTCGAGTCGATCGGCCCGGTCAATCCGCTGGCCGTCGAGGAACACGAGGAAGAAGTGAAGCGCCTCGATTTCCTCGGCGCCCAACGCACGGACCTGCAGAACGCCAAGGCGTCGCTGCAACAGGCGATCCGCGAAATCGACGTCACAGCGCGCGAGATGTTCCTCACGACCTTCGCGCAGATCCGCGAGAACTTCCACCACATCTTCATGACGCTCTTCGGCGGCGGCGAGTGCGAGCTCAGCCTCGAGAACGCCGACGCCCCCCTCGACTGCGACATCGAGATTCACGCGTCGCCGCGTGGCAAGCGCACGCAGCGCATCCACCTGCTGTCCACGGGCGAGCGCGCGCTGGTCGCACTGTCGCTCCTGTTCGGCATCTTCCTCACCAAGCCGAGCCCGTTCTGTCTCCTGGACGAAGTCGATGGTCCGCTGGATGATCAGAACGTCGGCCGCTTCGTGCGCATGCTGAATCAGTTCAAGGAGCGCACCCAGTTCATCGTCATCACGCACAATCCGCGCACCACCACCGAGGCGGCGGACGCGGTGTACGGCGTGACGATGCAGGAGCCGGGCGTCTCGTCGTTCGTGAGCGTGCGCCTGCGCGGCGGCCAGTTGGAGACGGCCGAGGACGCCGCGGTCGGCGCCTGAGCTGCGTTAGGCACCGGCCGCGCGCACGTCCGTGCGTCTCACCACTCTGGGCACCGGCACCGCGGCGCCGTCGCCCACACGTGTGAGTGCCGGCCACCTCGTGGACGTGGGCAGCACCCACCTGCTCATGGACTGCGGCAGCGGCGTCGCCCACCGCCTCGCGGCCATCGGCGCCGACTGGATGGGCATCACGCACCTCGCGCTCACCCACTTTCACGCCGACCACGTTCTCGATCTGCCGACACTCCTGATTGCGTGGCGCTGGGGCGCCATACCTCCGCGCACGGCGCCGCTCGAGATCATCGGCCCGGAGGGCACCGCGCGGCTGATCGAAAGCTTTGCATCGATCTTCGGCGACCTGGTTGGGCATCCCGATTTCCCCACGAGTGTGCGTGAAATGGCGCCCTCCGACACGATCGAGCTCGGAAACGGCGTGCAATTGGAGTCGCGACCGGTTCCCCATACGACGGAAAGCATCGCATATTGTGTGAGGGGCGGCGGCAGGCGTCTCGTCTACACCGGTGACACCGGCTACGACGAGGGCCTGGCCGGCTGGGAGTCGGCTCACGGATGCGACCTGCTGTTGGCCGAATGTTCGCTGCCTGACGACATGGCGATCGCGACGCACCTGTCTCCGTCCCGGTGCGCGGCGCTCGCGGCGGCCTTGGAGCCCGCGCGGCTGGTACTCACACACTTCTATCCACCCGTCGAAGCCGTGGACGTGCGCGCCACCATCCAGACGCGCTACGCCGGCCCCGTGGTGCTGGCGTCCGACGGTTGGGCAATCGATATCGAGGACATCTGAATGTTGGTCGTGATGAGGCACGGCGCGTCGCAATCCGAGATCGACGCGGTGGTGGCGGTAATCGAGGAGATGGGATACGAAGCGCGTCCCATGCCGGGGGCGCAACGCACGGCGGTTGGTCTCGTCGGCAACGACGGTCGCGTGGATGCATCGCGCATCGAGGCGCTGTCCGGCGTGGCGCAGGTGATTCACGTCACGCAGCCGTACAAGCAAGTCTCTCGGGAATGGCGGCCGGAAAACACCGTCGTGAAAATCGCGCCGGGAGTGTCGGTAGGCGGCAACGACGTGGTGGTGATCGCCGGTCCGTGCTCCGTGGAATCGGAGGATCAGATCATCACGGCGGCGCGACTGGTGCGCGACGCCGGCGCGACGTGTCTTCGCGGGGGCGCGTTCAAGCCCCGCAGCTCGCCCTACTCCTTCCAAGGACTCGGCCGGCGCGGACTGGAGTTTCTTGCGTTAGCCCGTCAGGAGACGGGGCTCGCCGTGGTGACCGAGGCGATGGATGAGGAAGGCGCGGAGCTCGTCGCCGAGTACGGCGACGTCATCCAGATCGGCGCGCGCAACATGCAGAATTACTCGCTGCTCCGGTTCGTTGGGAAGCTGGATAAGCCGGTGCTGCTCAAACGCGGCCTCGCCGCGACGATCGGCGAGCTGCTGCTGAGCGCGGAGTACGTGCTCGCAGCGGGCAACCCGAACGTGATCCTGTGCGAGCGCGGCGTGCGCACGTTCGACACGGTGACGCGCAACATGCTCGATCTCACCGCCATTCCCATCGTGCAGGGCTTGTCGCATCTGCCGATCATCGCCGATCCGAGTCACGGCACGGGTGTGCGGGACAAGGTGATCCCGATGGCGCGCGCCGCCGTCGCAGCAGGCGCGCACGGGATTCTCGTGGAAGTGCATCCGAATCCCGAGCGTGCGCTGTCGGACGGTGCGCAATCGCTGTATCCGGAGCAATTCGCCCAGCTGGTGCGCGAGTTGCGCTCGATCGCCGGCGCCATCGGGCGACGCGTTGCCCCGGCGCCCGAAGGGAGCACTGCGGCAGCCCGCGTGTAGTAAGAGAAGAGCGGGCGGTTGCCCTTCCCACGCCACGAGACACACGGATGCGCGTCGTTTCGATCATCGTTAGTCTTGCCGCCATGGCGGCGCCGCTCGGCGCGCAGCAGTCCGTCGTCTCGCGCGCCGAGCACGTGTACGCGAACATCAAGACGCTGCGCGCATCGTTCACGCAGACGGTGACCAACCCGCTGACGCACTCGGACGTGACATCGCACGGCGAGCTGCAGCAGCGCATTCCCGGCGACGTCTCGGTGCGGTTCACCGACCCGGCCGGCGACCGGATCGTGGCGAACGGGAAGGTCGTCTGGGTCTATCTGCCGAGCACCAATCCGGGGCAGGTGATCCGCACGAATCTCGACAGCAGCGGCGTGCAGGTGCCCGATGTGGCGACATGGTTCCTCGACTCGCCGGACACGCGCTACACGATCAGCAGCGCAGGCACGGCGACGATCGACGGCCATGCCACGACGGCGGTGACGCTCGTGCCGAAGGACAAGTCGCTGCCGTTCGCGAAGGCGACGATCTGGGTGGACGACGACGACTCGCTGATCCGCCAGGTGGAAACGATCGACACGCAGGGACTGAAGCGGCGGATCGAGCTCACCCGGCTCACGCCTAACGCGACGCTGGACAAGGACGCGTTCCAGTTCAAGGTGCCGAAGGGCGTGAAGGTGTTCGGCCAGGGCTGACCGGGGGCCGGACGCACCGGGCGCGGCGGTGCGGGCGTTGCCTAACGCGTCGTCGCGACGTTCCTCACTGCCGCGGTCATCACTCGATAGACCTCCTGCGCCAGCGGATCGCCCGCCAGCGCTTCCATGTTCGCCCGCACGGTCTCCCCGTCGCCGCGGATGGCGGGTCCGGTGAGCGAGGCCGGCGCCGGCGCCAGCCGGGCGTTCTCGGCGGCGGCGGACCAGAGCGGCAGGAGCGCTTGCCGGGCGACCGCCGGGTCGACGCCCGCCTCGGCCATCGCGCGTTCGCCTAACGCAAGAAGGACCGGCGGAAAGTTCGACACCAGCACCGCCGCGGCGTGGTAGAGCGGCTTGCGGCCGGCCGGGATGTCGAGCGTGTGCGCGCCTAACGCTAGTGCCAGCGCGCGGCCGGCCG
>DAHUXU010000592.1 GCA_027307005.1 Gemmatimonadota bacterium | reverse complement strand
CGTCCGCGCCGCGTTCGGCCGCGCTGCGGCCGCACGCGACGCGGCCGTCGCCCGCCGGCTGCGCTCCGCCGGCGCCGACCTGATCCGGCTGCGCACCGCCGAAGGCTCCATCGGTCCATTGTTAGGCTTCTTCCGGCGGCGCGAACGCCGCATGCGGCACTGACCATGCGCCGGCAGCTCGCCTGCGCCTGCGCTGCGGCGCTGGTCCTGAGCGTCGCGCCCGCACGCCTCTGCGCACAGCGCCTCGAGGCCTCCGGCGGCGGCACGGTCACGGTCGGCGATACGGTGACCATCGTCCTGCGCGCCACGCTCCCCGAGGGCGCGTCCGTCGCCGGCGATCCGCATCCGCGAGACTCGCTGCCGAACAGCGTCCGCCTGCTCTCGATGGACACCATGCCGCGGGCCGCCGACGGCTCGCGCCGCTACCGCGCGCGCGTCGCATTCTTTCAAACGGGGAGTCTCACCACGCCCGCGTTCGCGCTGCCGTATCGCCGCGCGGGCGCCGAGGTCCCGGATTCCGTCGTCAGCGGCGCGGTGCTCGTCACGGTCGCCGCGACACTGCCCGACACCGCGATCGCCATGCGCGACATCCGGCCGCTCGCATCGTTAGGCGGAGCCGAGGGCGCATCGTCGCACTGGTGGCTCGTCGGCATCGCCGCTCTCCTGGCTGCCGCCGGCGCCATCATCGCGCTCCGCGCCCGCCGGCGCGTGCACGCCGCACCGCCCGTCGCGGTCGCCGAGCCTCCGTTAGGCGCGTACGAGGCGGCGCGGCGCCGTCTCGAAGCACTCGGCGCCTCGGACCTCGCGGCGCGCGACGTGGGACGCCTCTACGATGAGGCCACGGACACCCTGCGCCGCTACCTCGAGGCCGCCCACGACACCCCCGCCGTACATCGCACGACGCCGGAGCTCCTCCGCGCGCTCCCGGCCGATCTCGCCGATAGTCGAGCCCACGCGGCGACCGTGTTAGGCGAAGCCGATCTCGTCAAGTTCGCGCGGCTCCGCCCCGATGCCGCCGCGGCGCGCGCGTTCCTCGACCAGGCGGCCGCCCTGCTCGGTCACTGGCGCCGCGATGCCGCGCCGACCGTCGTCGTCGCCGCCGACCCAGCAGCCGATGCGATTCGCTGAGCCGTGGGCCTTCGCCCTCCTCGCCATCATTCCGGCGTACCTGTGGTTCGCCTGGCCGCGCCGTCGCCGCGCCCCGCGTGCCGCGCTCGGCCTCCCCGCATTGCGGCTCCTCGAATCGGCGCCACCCTCCCGACGCGAGCGCGCCCTCTGGTGGCCCGTCGCCCTGCGCGCCCTCGGCCTGCTTGCGTTAGTCATCGCGCTCGCCCGGCCGCGCTCGCCCGGCGAGGTGCGCGACATTTCCACCAAAGGCCGCAACATCGTGATCGCGCTCGACATCTCGAGCTCGATGAAGGCGCTCGACTTCGCGCCCGATAACCGCATCACCGCCGCCAAGCACGTCCTCGCACGCTTCATCGACCAGCGCCGCGGCGACTTCATGGGCCTCGTCATCTTCGCCAGCCGGCCGTTCACCCAGGCGCCGCTCACCGATGATCGCGGCGTCCTCACGGAGCTGCTCGATAGCGTCGACATCGGCCTCCTGCCCGATGGCACCGCCATCGGCACCGCGCTCGCGATGTCCGAGAATCACCTCAAGGACCTGCCGCGCAACAGCGGCGTCATCCTGCTCCTCACCGACGGCGGCAACAACACCGGCGCACCCGATCCGCTCGTCGCCGCACGAATTGCGCGCGCGATCGGCGTTCGCATCTATGTGATCGGCATGAGTGCACGCCCGGGATCGCGCCTTCCGTCCGATGCGTGGGTGCGCGGCATGGGCCAGCGCTACCAGCAGCGCGAGCTCGCATACGGCGAGGAACCGGCCGTCCTGAGCGCGCGCGATGAACAACTGCTTCGTTCGGTCGCCGCCATCTCCGGCGGCGCCTACTACCGCGCCACGGACGAGCGCGCGCTCGACGACATCGTGGACGAAATCGACCATGTGGAGAAATCCTCGCTCGACGAACGCGAGGTGCTCACCTGGAACGAGCACGCGAGCTGGTTTCTGGTGCCGGCGCTCGTGCTCCTGTCGCTCGAGCTGGCGTTGCGCACCACGTGGCTCCGGACGGTGCCCTGACCATGCGCCTGGACGCCCCGCTCTGGCTGGCGGCGCTCGCCGTGCTGCTGCCGTTAGGCGTGTACGCGTGTATTCGGCGCGGCCGGCTGAATCGCGCCGATCGCGCCCGCTATGGCGAGGCCTCCCTCATCGCGCGTGCCTCGGCGCTGCCGCCGCGCGGCCGCCGCCTCGTCGCGGATGCGGTTGCCCTCGCCGCGTTGCTATTCATTGGTTTGGCGCTCGCGCGCCCGCAATGGGGCGAGTCGCGCGCCGCCGTCGAGCGCTCGTCGCGCGATGTGTTGTTCGTGCTCGACCTCTCGCGCTCCATGAACGCGGCGGATGCGTATCCATCGCGTCTCGCCCAGGCCAAGGCGGCGGCACGCACGATCGCCGATTCGCTGCCGCACGACCGCGTCGGCCTCGAGGTGTTCGGCGGCAACGCGTTCCTGCAACTCCCGCTCACGACGGACCACGGCATCTTTTCGCGCTTCATCGATGCCGTGAGCACCGAAGACATCCCCGATCCCGCCACCGACATCGAGGGCGCACTCGATCTCGCCGCGATGACGTTCGCGCGCGACGGCGGCGCCGGCTCCCACACGGTCGTCCTCCTAACGGATGGCGAAGCGACGCAGGGATCGATGCGCGACGGGGCGCGCGTGTTGGCGCGCTCGCACATCCATCTGTACGCTGTCGGCGTCGGTTCCACCGCCGGCGCGACGGTGCCCCAGAGCCCGACGGACGCGCGCCCGCATCGCGATTGGCGCGGGCAGGTTGTCGTGTCGCGACTCGCCGAATCGGATCTCGACGCGACGGCCGCGGTCGCCGGTGGGAAATATGTCCGCTGGTCGGGTCCGCCTGCCGCCGCGACGGTGATCGCCGCGATTCGCCAGTTAGGCGCCGCCCGCACGGCATCCCGGGAGCGCGCCGGTCTCATCGACCGCTTCGAATGGCCGGCCGCCCTCGCGCTCGTCGCCCTCGTCCTCGAGTCGCTGCTGCTCGGACTGCCCGTGCGCCGGTCGCGCCGCG
>DAHUXU010000591.1 GCA_027307005.1 Gemmatimonadota bacterium | reverse complement strand
CACGGAACGGGCTACCCGGATGGCGTGATCGAAGTGAAAACGAAATAGGAAAACGTTATGTTGCATCGGTGAATCTCGCCGACGTCCTGCGCACCGCGTTCGGGCAGATCCGGGCGAACAAGCTGCGGTCGTTCTTCACCTTGTTAGGCATCATCGTGTCCGTCGGCTTTCTCGTGGCCGTGGTCGCGATCATTCAGGGGATGAACGCCTACGTCAAAGAGAACGTGGCCGACGCGATCGTCGGCGTGAACACGTTCCAGGTGCGCCGGATTCCCATCAAGATCGGCCTCTTCACCGACGACGAGCTGCGCATCATCGAGCGACGGCCCAAGATCACCATGGCCGACGCCGCGGTGGTGTCGCGCGCCGTGCCGGGCGCCGACGCCGTCGCGCTGCAGAGCGGCTTCCCGACGCCCGCGGCGCAGCTCGTCTGGCACGGCCGCTCGCTCGACAACGTCTTCGTCTTCGGCGTCACCGCGCCGTACCAGACCGTCCAGGATTATCGCTTCACGAGCGGCAGCCCGATCACCGATGTCGATGTGCGCGAGCGGCGCCAGGTGATCGCCGTCGGCGCCGACGTCGCCGAGAAGGTGTTCGGCGATGCCGACCCCGTTGGGCACAGCCTGCGCATCATGGGCGCGCGCTTCACGGTCATCGGCACGATCGCGCCCAAAGGCCGCGTGCTCGGCCAGTCGTTCGACTCGTTCGTGATCATGCCGATCACGAGCTTCGAGCTGCTCTATGGCCGGCGCACCACGACCACCATTTCGGTCAAGATGCCGAACGCGGAATCCATCCCGGCGGGCATGGCGGCGGCGGAGGAAGCGATGCGCATCGCGCACCACCTGCGCCCGGCCCAACCCGATGATTTCACCGTCGAGACCGCCGACGCGCTGGTGGACTTCTGGCGCAACCTGACACGCGTGCTGTTCAGCGTCATCCCCGCCGTGGTTGCGATCGGCATCGTCGTCGGCGGCATCGTGATCATGAACATCATGCTCATGGCGGTGAACGAGCGGACGCACGAGATCGGGATCCGCAAGTCCGTGGGCGCGCGGCAGCGCGACATCCGGCGGCAGTTCCTGGCCGAGGCCGTCGCCCTGGCCACGTTAGGCGGGTTCTTCGGCGTCGCGTCGGGGTGGGCGCTCGCCCTCATCGTCGCCAGCGCGTCGCCGCTGCCGGCGCGCGTCACCGGCTGGTCGGTGGCCGTCGCCATTGCGTTAGGCGCTGGGATCGGTGTGTTGTTCGGCGTCTACCCGGCCAGCCGCGCGGCGCGCCTCGACCCCATCAACGCGCTGCGGGCCGAATGAGAGCGGCCGAACGCCTCAGCGAGAACATTGCGATCGCGATCGACACCCTGCGCGTGAGCAAGCTGCGCAGCGGCCTCACGATCCTCGGCGTCGTCATCGGCGTCGCGACCGTGATGACGATGGCGGCCATCGTGCAGGGCGTCCGGCAGCAGATCGTGCACACCATCGAGATCGCCGGCCCAACGACGTTTTACGTCACCCGATCGAAGAATCCGGTCAACCCGGGCAACCCGCCTCCGGAGATTCGCGATCGGCCGGAGATCAAACCCGCGGAAGCCGATCGCGTGCGGCAGTTGCCCGGGATCGCCTACGCCGGCATCTGGGGACAGGCGCAGGCGCGCATGTCCTATCACGGCACGCGCACGCAAAACGTGGCGATCTTCGGCGCCGACAACCGATTTACCGAGATTCAGGGCGGCGACCTGTCCGAAGGACGCTGGTTCACGCGACCGGAACTGGCGAGCGGCAGCGGGGTCGCGGTCATCGAACAGGACATGGCGCGGACCCTGTTCGGCCGCGTCGATCCCCTCGGCAAGCTCGTCGACATCGGCGGTCGCCCGGCCCGCGTGATCGGCATCTATGTGCCGCCCGGCAACATCTTCAATCCGCCCGGCCAGTCCACGGGCGCGATCGTGCCCTTCGCGATGCTCAACCATCAGCTGCCGTTCGACCGCACGAACGCGCTCTGGATCGTCGTCAAGCCGCGGCCTAACGTAACCGTGGCCGACGCCGAAGAAGCCGTGATGGTGGCCCTGCGCCGCATGCGGCATCTCCGGCCGTCCGAGCCCAACTCGTTCGACCTGCTCACGCAGGATCAGATCCTCGACACGTTCAACAAGCTCACCGGTGTCTTCTTTCTGGTCATGATCGTGCTGTCGGCCGTCGCACTGCTCGTGGGCGGTATCGGGGTGATGGCGATCATGATGGTGTCGGTCACGGATCGCACGCGCGAGATCGGCGTTCGGAAAGCGCTCGGCGCCACGCGGCTCGATATTCTGCTTCAATTCCTCGTCGAGGCGTCGACGCTCACCGGGATCGGCGGCCTGGTCGGCATTCTCTTCGGGTTAGGATTCGGACGAATCGCCACGGCGACCATGCGGATCGAGGCAACCACCCCGATGCTCTACACGCTCGTGGCGGTGGTCGTGTCGGTCGCCATCGGCGTGGTATTCGGGTTGCTGCCGGCCAACCGGGCGGCGCGGCTCGATCCGGTGGAGGCATTGCGGTACGAATGACCGGCCAACCCACTGCGTTCCGCGTGTCTAACGATCGCGGAACGTTCCGGAGCGCCCGCGCGTAGAGTTAGCGACACGTTTAGGCGAGGCGGCGTATGCGAGTCGGCGCGGTGTCGGCCGGTGTTCTGTTGGCGGCGCTCGCCGCCTGCACCCACAACACCCAGCGCGACAACCTCTCCCCGCGGGATGAGCCACTGGACGTCAGCCTGATCCCCGGCCTGCAAGCGGAGACGACCGTTCCATCGCTCTCCTTCGTGCTCAATCGGCCGGCGTACGTTGCGGCATTCGAGGTCATCCCGGGCCGGGGCATGCAGCTTCTGTATCCCGCAGGCGCCGCAGACGAAGAGAGCAACGCCGGCTTGAACGTCGTCACTGAAGCGCCGTTCTTCTACGCCGATTATCTACTGCCGCCGTTCGTGGCGCCCGCAGCGCAACCGCACTACATCTACATCGTTGCGTCCGACGCGCCCCTCAACCTGAGTACGGTGCGCGAACCCGCCGGCTTGGTGCACATGTTCGGCATCGAGCGATTTGCGTCGGCGACGCCGTCTTATTTGATGGCTGAGGTCACGTCGCAGGTGATCGAGCCTGGGACGTCGGACGATGCGTGGGCGTCCGACATGGTAATGGATTGGTCAGGCGCCGGCGGGGTGGATCTCACGTTGGCTACGACTCAGATTCGATGCCGAGATGGCAATCTGATCATCGTACCATTGTCGTACGGGTCGGTACTCTGCCCGGGCGACGCGTTACGCGCGCATCCGGTCTTGGCCGCGTACCGCGCGCCGACGAACCGCAAACCATCGAAGCATCCGAGCAAGCCGTCAACCAAGGCTTCGAGCCAGACGCTCGCGGCCCAGCGGGCGGCACACCACGCACCGAGGTGGGGGAGCGACGCACCGCAGGTAACGGGTGGTTTGCTTGGCTGGCGCTTGGTGCACCTGCCGGCCGACCGCCCAACCGCCGCGCCCAAGGTGCAGTCGGCGAATCCGCAGCATCCCCCGGATCCACGGCCGGCAACGTCCGCGCCCGCTCATGGCGCACCGCCGGCCGCCGCCCCGGCTCCGGCGCGCACATCGGCGCCTCCGCCTGCAGCGGCACCACCAGCGCAGAAGATCCATCCTTCACGCTGACGCCGACTCATCAGATGATATGATGACAGGGAGACGACGCGGCGGATCGGTGGCTCGAGGCAAATTCTCGACCCGTGGCAAGGACGTTGCCCCGCAGCCCACCGACTCGACGTCGTTCGGCGCATCACGAATCGCCCGCAGAGCGGCGTGTCGTTCGCGCGAGCCTGACACGGCCAGCCGGCGCTCGATCGAACCGGCTGGCCGTTAGGCATCGGCGCCGGCGACCGTCACGGCATGACGACGCTCGTCCCGACGAACGACGGATACTGCGACGGCGGATGGAACATGCAGTGATAGCTGAACGACCCCGCCTGCGTGAACGTGAACTGGAACGTCGAACCGCCCGTGCTCGCGGCGTACGAACCGGTCCCGCCGGATGGGACAAGTCCGCCCGAGTTCCACAAACCGGTGTCGCTCGTCGTGCTGTGCTCCGATGGACCGTGATTCACCCATTGCACCGTCGTCCCCACTTTCACCGTGTCCACCGCCGGCGAGAACTTGAAGTCGGCAATCGTGACGTTCACACCGTTCATCGGTGGCGGCGGATCCGTGACGCCGTTCATCGAACTGCTGCCGCTGCCACCGCACGCGAGCGCGAAGGCTGCAATCCCGAGACTGACGAGATGAAATGCACGCACCTGGCCTCCTCTGCTGTGAGGAACGCGCGCCGCGCCAGCGGTTGTGCTCGACAGCGCCGCGTTTCCTTCGGACCAACGAAAGGCATATTCGCGGGCCCGGGAGATGGTTCCGCGACTGACGACCTCATCGACTCGCTTGGGGCTCGACGCGCGATATATTCTGCGCCATGACACACGTCGATGTGCTCGCCATCGCCGCGCACCGCGATGACATCGAGCTCACCTGTGGCGGCACACTCCTCAAGGCACAGTCACTCGGCCACGCGACGGCGATCATCGATCTGTCGCAGGGCGAGACCGGCACCCGTGGCTCGGCGGAGCTGCGCGCACAAGAAGCCAGCCGCGCCGCGGAAATTCTCGGTGTGAGCGCGCGCGTCAATCTCGGATTCCCCGACGCGGCGATCGTCAACACACCGGCCACGCGCATCGCCGTCGCGAAAGCGATCCGCCAGTTCACACCGCGCATCGTCATCGCGCCATCGGAGCGCGGCCGTCACCCGGACCACCGTGTGACGGCCGAGCTGGTGCGCGATGCGTGTTTCATCGCCGGACTCGCCAAAGTCGAGCCGGGTGTGCCGGCGCACCGTCCGCACAAGGTCATTCACTGCCTCTCGTTTCGAGAGGACTACATCAAGCCCACGTTTGTCGTCGACATTTCGGATGTCTTCGAGCTGAAGCTCGAGGCGGTGCGCCAGTACGAATCGCAGTTCGCCGGCGTGCACCAAGCGGGCGAGGTCTACCCGAACGGCGAACCGTTGACCGAAATCGTCAGGCATCAGGCGGCCCACTACGGATCGCTCATCCGCGTGCGGTACGGCGAGCCGTTCTCCACCGCCGAGACCATGCGCGTCGACGACGTGACCACGCTGGAGGTATCCACCTTTTGACGCGGCGCACCGTTAGGCACAAGGAGGAAGCGGCCAGCTACGGCAGCTACTTGGCCCTCGATGAGCTGCTCGCCCTGCAGCGCCCGTTGTCCGAACCCGAACATCCCGACGAGCTGCTGTTCATCGTCGTGCATCAGGCGAGCGAGCTCTGGTTCAAGGTCATCCTGCACGAGCTGGATGCCCTCGTGGGCGCGCTCGACGCTGCCGACGTGCCGGCGGCGATGATGGTCGCGAAGCGCCTCAACGCGCTCGTGCGCATCGTGACCGATCAGCTCTCCGCCCTCGACACGCTGCCGCCGCAGCGCTTCGCGCAATTTCGCGGGTACCTCGGCAGCTCGAGCGGCTCGCAGAGCGCGCAATTCCGCGCCATCGAGGCCGCGTCGGGCTTGCGCGACGCGCACTTCCTGCAGGCCATCTCCGAGCACGGGCCGCCGCCCGCCGTGGTGCAGCGCTGGCTCGACCGGCCGACCTTACAATCGTTGTTCGAGCGCCTGCTCGAACGGCGCGGACGCACGCTCGAACAGGTCTACGGCGCCGACACGCCCTCGGAGCTCTTCCTCCTCGCCGAGGAATTGCTCGAGTACGAGCAGGGGTTCGCGCGCTGGCGGTTCCTGCACGTCCAACTGGTCGAACGCATCATCGGTCCAGGCACGAGCGGCACCGGCGGCACGTTAGGCGCGCGGTACCTCGCCCGCACGGTGTCGCAGCGATTCTTCCCGGTGTTGTGGGACGTGCGCGCGCGCTTCTTCGGCGCGCCGCCTGCCGCCCGCGGATGACGGGGCGCTGGCGCGACATCAGCATTGCGTTAGGCCCGGGCGCGCCCGAATGGCCCGGCGACACGCCGTACTCCTGCCGCTGGACCCAGCAGCTCGCCCGCGGCGACACGGTCAACCTGTCCGCGATCACGGCGAGTCCGCACGTCGGTACGCACGCCGATGCCCCGCTCCACGTGCACGACGGCTGGCCGCCGTCCGATGCACTGCCGGTCGACGTCTTTGCCGGTCCCGCCGTCGTCTGCTCGCTCGACCGGCTCGATGCGCTTTCGGACACGCGCGTCGAGCGCCTGCTGCTCCGCACCGGCGCGTCGACCGCCGGCGGTGCATTTCCCGCCGACTGGCCGGCGCTCACCGTTCGCCAGATCGAAGCGCTTCTCGCCCAGGGGCTCCGCCTCCTGGGAGTGGACGCACCGTCGGTGGATGCGCGGCACAGCACGGCGCTCGAGGTGCACCACGCGCTCTTCGCCGGCGGCGGGTACAACCTCGAGAACCTCGATCTCCGCGACGTGCGCGACGGCGCCTACGATCTCGTGGCGCTGCCGCTCAAGGTGATCGGCTTGGACGCCGCGCCGGTACGTGCCGCGCTTCGGCCTGACGCAAGCACGCCGCTGCGTTAGGCCCGGCGCGCGCCGCCTCAGCCCGCCCGTTGGGCGAATACCATGGTGTGGCCGCCGGCCTCCCTGATCCCTACTTCATCCATCCCGTAGAACGTGCGGCGGCGCGGCAGCACCAGCGGCTCCCCGGCAATCTGGCGCTCGATCTCATCCAGGTCCGACACCTCGATGAACAACCCCACCGACGTCCCCACCGGCCGCACCGGCCTCGTGCCCAAATCGTTTTCGATGCTCGCCCACGTCTGGTACATCACCTCGACACCATCTTTCTCAAGAA
>DAHUXU010000285.1 GCA_027307005.1 Gemmatimonadota bacterium | reverse complement strand
CCTGCCCTGCTCGAAGCCGGCATCGCCGCCGGCCGCGTCGACGTGGTGTACAGCGGCGTGGATCTCACTCGCTCGGTCGAACCCGCGAGCCGCACCACGCTGGCCGAGCTCGGCGTGCCTAACGGACCGCTGGTGGTGATGGTCGGCGCGCTCACGCAGATGAAAGACCCGCTCACGTTCGTGCGTGCGGTGGACGTCGCGCGGCGCTCCGTCCCGACCATGCACGCCCTGCTCGTGGGCGACGGTCCGCTCCGGCCACGCGTCGAAGCGCTCATCCGCGAGCTGGATCTCGAGCACACCCTGCACCTCGCGGGCTTCCGCTCGGATGCCGACGCGCTCATGTGCGCCGGCCAGGTGGTCGTGCTCAGCTCCGACGCGAGCGCCGAGGGCATCGGCGGCGTGGTGATCGACGCCATTTCATTCGGGCGTCCGGTCGCCGCAACCGCGGCCGGCGGCGTGCCGGAAGTGATCGAGAACGAGCGCACCGGTTTGCTCGTACCGGTGGGCGATGCAGAGGCGCTTGGCCACGCCATCGCGCGGCTGCTCACCGAGCACGACCTCGCGGCGCGCCTCGTCGCGGCGGGGCTCGCGCGATCGCGTGACTTCTCGATCGACAACACGGTGAACGGCACCATCGCGGTCTACAAGACGCTGCTCGAGACCCACGCGTGACAGCGGGGCCGGCGGAGCCGCGCCGCCTCACGATCCTCGAGCTCGATACCGAGCGCGGCTGGCGGGGCGGCGAGCGACAGCTGCTCTGGCACGCGCAAGTCCTCTCGCGCCTCGGACACCGCGCGCTCATTGCGGCACGTCCCGGCGAACCGCTGGCCCAACGGGCGCAGACGCTCGGCATCCCCGTGATCCCGGTCGCGCCCGTCATGGAGCTCGACCCGCGAGCCGCGTGGACCCTGCGGAAAGTGATTCGACGCGAGCACGTCGACATCGTGCACTCGCACACCGCGCACGGTGTTGCGTTGGGCGCGCTCTCGTGCGCCGGCACCAACGCCAAGCTCGTGATTACCCGTCACTCGGATTTCCGCCCGCGCTCGAACCCAGGATCCCGGTGGAAATACGGGCGCGTCGATGCCCTGATCGCCATCTCGAGCGCGGCGAGGAACGCCATGGTCGCTAGCGGAATGTCGCCTGCGTCGATCACCATCGTGCGCGGCGGGTCCGACCAGTCGACGCCAATCGCGCCCGCACCCGAGTCGACCCTGCAGTCGCTCGGCGCGACGCCCGGTTCGCCACTCGTCGTCCAGGTTTCACAGTTGGTCCAGCACAAGGACCCGCTGACCTTCGTCGGGGCGATCGATACGGCGCGGGCGCAGGTGCCGAACCTCCGCGCCATTCTCGTAGGAGACGGCCCCCTGCGCGCGAGCGTCGAGCGCGCAGTCGCCCAACGCGGACTCGGCGAGCACCTCCGCCTGGCTGGGTACCGCACGGATGCCGACGCGCTTCTCGCCGCTGCCAACGTCGTGACGCTCAGCTCCGAAGAAGACGCGCTGCCGAGCGTTCTGTTCGACGCGCTGTTTTGTGGAAAACCCATCTGCGCCACGAGTGCGGGCGGAGTGCCCGAAATCATTGAACACGGGGTGTCCGGACTTCTGTCACCCGTCGGCGACGCGCTGGCGTTGGGCGCCTCGATTGCCAACGTGCTAACGGATCCGAGTCTTGCGAGCGCGCTTGCGGCGGGGGCTCGCGCCCGAGCGAGCGAGTTCTCGATCGAGCAAAGCGTTGGACGCACCATCGCGGTGTACGAGCGGCTGCTGGGTGCTCCGATCGCCGGCGCCATACGTGACAATTAACGTTACGTATGATAGATTAACAATGCTCGTAGCAATGACTTAAAGAGTTGTAAACAATCGCATCAGCAGCACGCTATTTGTGGCTGCCGGGGTGACACGCGACTCACGCGTTTCGTCCCTCTGACGAGGGGCTGCCCGTGCGAATCGCGCGCGGAACGGCGCCCTGCTTCGGGTCGCAAGCGCAGCCGCCGAGCGTGTCATGCAACACCTTCCCGTTGGAAGATCTTCCGGCTCCCCCGGGTCGCGGTCGAGCAAGCTCATCTGGACGGCGCTGGTGCTCTTCCTCTCGCTGTCGCCGACCCTCGCCGCGCAGCAAAGCAACCTCGAGGTAGGTACCTTGGTCGCCGCCGGGAACGTGATCTGGGTGCGCGCGACCAGGTCCGGCGCGGTCGAGTTTTTCATGTCGCAGGGGTATCGCGATGCGCTGGCGCGGCCGTATCTCGTTGACGCAAATCGCCTCGCGCAATTCACCGACAGCGCAAAGTCGTTGAAAGCTCCGGCGACCGGTGTGGCCGACGCCAGAGCGGCCTCTGACACTGGGCTCGCCTTCGAGCGGTGGGTGGGCGCTGACAGCAGCGGACTCGAAATCCTGCACGACGGGTCGACGATTCTTCGCGTGTCGGAAACACCGGCGCGCGAGCTCGTGGAACTGCTGTCGCGCGGGGCCGAGCTGGCACGTCAGGTCTCGACACCGGCGCGACCCGTCGCGTCACGAGTCGCGGTGCGATCGACGAAGCGCGTCGGCGAGGCCAAAGTCGAGCCGATGGCGAACCTGGCTCCCGCTCCGGCGGCGGCGATCACCGTGCGACAGGAGACGGTGGTGGCGACGCCCGAGGCATCCGTCGCGGCCGCCCCCGGGAGCCCTGTGCTCGACCCTGAGCTCACGCCGTCCGTCGACGCGAACATCCTGCGCAGTGCGTCGCCGAGCGACGAGACGGACACGAGGCGCAGAGGGGTCATCAGCGCGAACGTGACAGTCGCCCCTCCGCCTCTCCTCATGCCAGTCGACAAGCACGTCGACACGCCGCTCGGTCCCTTCGTCGTGCCGGCCGCGAAGCTCGTCGACCGCGACACGCAGATCAAATACTGCTACACGGAGTTAGGCCTGCGCTATGACCGGCGTCTCACCGGCACGGTGACGGTCCGCGTGAGCCTGAATGACGCCGGCCATCCCGACACGGTCGAGGTGACCAAGCGCACGTGGGACGGGGTAGCAGCGGCTGAAGTCGAGTCGTGCATGCGGGCGCTCATCGAGGACTGGTCGTTCGACGATCGACAGCCGCCGGACTCGCGCACCGTCGAGCTGCACTTCACGCTCACGCCCGCCATGCGCACCGCCACGACGGACGGTGCGCCGACGGCTGCCCAGCCGCGCTGACGGCTACGGTTTAGGCGTCGCCACGGGCGGCTCGCTCGCGGTCCAGACGTTGTTCGAGCGGTCGGCATCGATGATCAGATGATCGGGATCGATTTCGATCTTGCTCACCGTCTTTCCGATAAAATCGTATCGCCGCACGTACAGCACCGAATTCATGCTCCACACGTCGGCGGGATACTTGTAGTTCACCGTGGATCCGTCGGACATCGTGAACCGCACGAGCAGGGGCAGCACGCCGCGCGACTTGTTGCCGTAGCCTACGAGGACGATCGTCGAATCGCCGCGCGTCCGCGTGAGCACGGTGTCGACGTCCTGGTCGAAGTGGTCGTCTTCGACGAACCATTCGCGCCAGAACCAGTCGAGCCGCTGGCCCGACACATCGTCCATCGTGCGGTAAAAGTCCGCCGGCGTGGGGTGCTTGTATGCCCAACGACGGATGTATTCCTTGAATCCCGCGTCGAAGGCGGCCGGCCCAATGATCTCCTGGCGCAGGAGCTGGAGGCCAACGGACGTCTTGTCGTACTCGGTGAAGCCGAGCTTGTCGGGGTCCATGCGATCGGCGGGCATCTCGATCGGCACGTCGATGTCCCGCTGCTGCGTCTCTTCGATTTCGTTCCGTTGGTCAGCGGCGCGCTGCATCTGGTCGCCTTTTTCCGGATAGCGACGCGCCTCCGAGAACGTGTTGATGAAGGTGTTGAATCCTTCGTCCTGCCAGAAGTGGATGCGCTCGTTGCTGCCCACGAGCATCGGGAACCAGTCATGCCCGATCTCGTGCGTGATGACGTTGTACAGGTCGTACTTGTCGTTGCTTTTCGCTTCCATGGCGAGCATCGGGTATTCCATACCGCTCACCGGACCTTCGACGACGGTGATCTGCGGCCATGGATACGGGTACCACCGTTCCGAGTACTCCATGATCGACATGCGCGCCTGATCGGCCGCGTCGCTCCAGGGATCGATCGCGCTCGGCCGGTAGTACGAGTAGGCCATGATGCCGTTCCAGCTCGACGCGTCCCACATGTAGTCGGGTGACGCGGCCCAAGCCACGTCGCGCACATGCTTGGCGCTGAACTTCCAGGTGAGGTTCCCGGTGGTGCGCGGTCGCGCCGAGTGGTTCTGCAATTCCTCCTGGGTGACGATGTGGATCGGCGTCGCCGACTTGGACGCTTGGGCGAGCCGCGACATTTCCGTTTGCGTTAGGACCTCGCGCGGATTGTCCAGCACGCCGGTGCCGCCGACGATGTATCCGGCCGGCACGGTGACGGCATACGTGAAGTCGCCATACTCGAGATAGAACTCGCCCTGCCCTTCGTACGGATCGGTGTTCCAGCCGCGCACATCGTCGAAGACCGCGACGCGCGGGTACCACTGCGCGATCTCGTAGAGCGAGCCCTCGCGTCCCATGCGGTCGGCGCCGTGTTCCGGCACGCGAAAGTGCCAGGCGACATCGAACGTTGCCGATTTGCCGGGCGCCAGCGGCTCGGCGAGCTCGACGTACAGCATCGTGTCCCAGGTGCGCGTGGCGAGCTTCACGCGGCGGGGCGACTTCGACGTGCGGTCGCTCATCACTTGCTCGAAGCGATCGATGCGGTCGCCACCCTCGAACCCGCGCGCTCCGAACCGGGATTGTTGCGGGAACACGTACGCGTTGAGCGAGCTGTCGGTGAAGGCATCCTGCTCGACCTGCATCCAGATGTGGTCGAGTGACACCGGCGAATTGTTCGTGTAGTGGAGCGTGAGCTCGCCCGTCAGCAGTTGCGCGGTGGTATCGAGCGTCGCGCGGATGTCGTAGTCGGCCCGGTTCTGCCAGTAGCGCGGTCCGGGCTCGCCATCGGCCAGGCGGAACTCGTTAGGCGCCGGCAGACGCAGGGCCGCGAAAATGGAGGTGTCGGCCACGCCCGGCCGGTCCA
>DAHUXU010000531.1 GCA_027307005.1 Gemmatimonadota bacterium | reverse complement strand
TGCCAACGCTGGTCGACCTCGGGCTCACGAGACGCGCCGAATTCGCCACGGGGGCGGTGGCGCTGAGCTACAAGGTGCGAAAATAGGTCAGCGTCGTCTCAGCCGGCCCAACCGAGTGTCGCGTCGTGAACGACGTCGCTGATGGGACGTGCGTTGGACGCCGAATGGTCGGCCCGTGCTGTCAGCGGACGATGTTGATGGCGATCGCGGGCGTGATGGACCGCGTCGTGTTGTGCCCGTGCGGAATCACGCGCAGCGCCAGAAGCACGCCGACGTTAGGCGACCAGCTGTACTCGACCGCCGGCGCGATCGCGAACGCATCGGCGGCCGGCGCGTCGACGCGCGCGTTCGCCGGTGAGCCGAGCGGATCGGCAACCTGTTCGACACCCCGCACGCGCGTGGCCGACTGATAGCGGTTGTTGAGCTCGAGTGCGAGCACCCAGCCCCGCGTGAGGCTGTACTCCCAGGCGACGTCGGCCACCGAGGCCGCCCCCGGCGCCGCCGCGCCGCGGAACGCGGCGTCGGTGCCGTACACGCTCACGCCCGCCACGTCGGCCGCGGTCGAGAACGCCTGGGACGCGTTGACCCGCATGCGCAGGATGCGCCCGTTAGGCAACCAGAAGTAGCTCTGCGTGTACAGCGACAGCGTCGTCGCATAGACGCCGCTGCCGAATCCGTCGCTCGTTCGCGCGCCGAGCCGGTCGTAGCGGCCGGTCGGGAAGGTCTCGGTGACGTTGAAGGCGGTCGCGGGCAGCCAGCTGCCCGGCCGATGCCTGAAAAGGCGCAACTGCGCGATCGCACTCACGTCGCCTAACCCAATGCCCGAGCTGCTCGGCGCCCCGCCGACGGTGTTGAAGCCGGCCGTCGGTGACGCGCCGATCGTGAGGCCGTCGACGAGACCGTAGAGAACATAGGTGAGCGTGCCGTAGCTGCTCGCGTTGCCCGTCCGGACATCGTAGACGTACGGCTCGATCAGAAAGTGCCCCGGCGTCAGCGTTCCCGCCGACGGCGCGAGCAACGGACCGGTCCACCACGCATCGGTGAGCGCTTGTCGTTGAACGGCACACGCGTTCGCACATGCCGGTGCCGTATCTGCCGGCGCCTGGGCGCCGGCGCATGGAGCACCGACCGCCACAGCGCTCACCAAGAGGCATCGCGCGATCCCACCGAAGCTCGACATCCCTCGCTCCCCCGGATCAGTACGGCGGGCGCGGCTCGATCGCCTGCCCGCCAGTGCATGCGGGAGAGTAGGACGGCAAGTGGCTTGTCTCAATAGCCGCTTCTGCGCAAAATGATATGACCACTGCCAGGTTGAATGATGCCGCGTTTGAACCCGAGCTTCGTGCCGCCGGTCGCGATCGATGCGCGACGGGCCATACCGATCTATCGACAGCTGTACGAGTGGTTTCGCTCGGCGATCCTGGCCGGCCATCTCACGCCGGGCCAGCGCGTGCCATCCACGCGACAGCTCGCCGCCGAGCTCGGCGTCTCGCGGATACCAGTGTTAGGCGCATACGAACAGCTGCACGCCGAGGGATATCTCGAGACGTTCGTCGGCGCCGGGACGTGTGTGGCCCGGTCGATTCCGGAGCGGGCGACCCTGATCGGGCGGCCGAGCCTGCGCCACGGCTCGCCGCGCGCATCCACCAGCGGCGGGCCGCGCCGCACGTCGCGGCTGGCGGGCACGATTTTCCAGACGGACCAGTCCTGGTTAGGCAACCCGGGCGCCTTCCGGATCAGTCTGCCTGCGCTCGACCAGTTTCCGGTGACGCCGTGGGTGCGGCTGGTGAATCGGCACGCACGGCGCGTCACGCGCGCGATGATGGCGTACGGCGATCCGATGGGCGAGAGCGCGCTCCGCGAGGCGAGCGCCGAGTACGTGGGCGCGGCGCGCGCCGTGCAGTGCGATGCGTCGCAGATCATGGTGACCACGGGGTCGCAGCAGGGCCTGCTCATCGCGGCGCGCGTCCTGCTCGACGCGCGCGACGCCGTGTGGGTCGAGGATCCGGCGTATCCCGGGGCGCGTCAGGCGCTGTTGGCGGCCGGCGCTCGCATGGTGCCGGTTCCGGTGGACGACGAAGGGCTGGACGTGGCGCGCGGCGCGCGGGCGGCGCCGTCGGCGCGGGCCGTGTACATCACGCCCTCGCACCAGCATCCGTTAGGCGTGACGATGAGCGCGACGCGCCGCATGACGCTGCTCGACTGGGCATCGCGCGCCGGCGCGTGGATCATCGAGGATGACTACGACAGCGAGTACCGGTTCGACAGCCGGCCGATCGCGTCGCTTCACAGCATGGACGCGGATGCGCGCGTGATCTACGTCGGCACGTTCAGCAAGGTGCTGTTCCCGGCGCTCCGGTTAGGCTATGTCGTCGTGCCCAAGGACCTCGTCCCGATGTTCTCAGCCATGCGCGATGCGTCGGACGTGTTCTCGTCGACGCTGTATCAGGCCGTGGTCACCGATTTCATTCGCGAGGGACACTTCGCCCGGCATATCCGGCGGATGCGCATGGTGTACATGGAGCGGAGGCGCGTCCTCGTCGATGCCTTACGGAAGGAGGCGGGGGACCGGCTGGAGGTGATCGGTGCCGCGGCCGGGCTGCACCTGGCGGCGCTGCTGCAGCCGGACGTGAACGATGAGGCCGTGGCTCGGCGCGCGGCGAAGCACGGCGTGCTGGTGACGCCGCTGTCCAGCTGCTACGTCAAGCGGCCGGCGAGAGGCGGGCTCGTCCTTGGCTACGGCGGAACGACGCCGGACGAGATCCGCGATGGAGTGAAGGCGCTGGCGCGCTGTCTGGACGGCCGGTAGGCGCCTGCGACCGGCGGCGCCCGGGTCGGGCTTCCTAACGCCGCCTGGAACGTGCATGTTCATGGCGCCGCTCTCGGGCGCTGCACCACCCGCAGCACCATCCTACCGCATGAGCCCAGTGAACGTCATCGGCGTCGTTGGCACGCGCAATACGACGGACTGGTCCAGGACCGCATCGCGCACGTGCCATACAACAGCACCACGACGCTGGTCACGAACGGACTCATGCTGCTCGTGGTGATCGTGCTGTTTATCGTGCACTGGCGGTGGCTGCGCCGGATCGAGCGTTCGTCCGTGACTCAGGCGGCCTGACGCACCCTAACGCGTATCGAGCTGACGGCCCGCGTTCAGGTCATCCCAGTTCAGTATGGCGTTGAAGACCAGCGTGTAGCTGGCGATCGTTTCGCCGCGGTAGACCGGGTTGTTGGCGAACAACACCACGTGCCCCTTGCCTAACGGTGCATCGACCACCACCGGCCGATCGGCGATGTCGCTGCCGCCGTCGAGCAATCCGGACACGAGCAGGTTCTTCCGGTCGGCGTAGCGCAGCACGACGCGCGGGCGCTGGTCGGGCGGGATGACGTCGAGCGCGTTGCGCATCTGCTCGACGGTGACCGGCGCGGCCTGCCATGGTTCGACGTGCGGTTCGGCCGGACGCTCTTCGTCGGGCGTGAGCGGCGGGCGTCCCTGCACGGTTTCCGGTTCATCGGCGGCGCCGCGGCCCGTTTCCCGGGTGATGCTCTCGCCGCCTAACCGGCGCCGCCGCCCGCGGCCGCCGTAGAAGTTGCTCACCCCGTAGCTCTCACCGTCGTCGCTGTACACGGCGAGGCTGTCCTTGACGCCGTAGGCAATCGGGCTCGCCGCATCCACGAGACGCGTGCGCAGCAGGCTTCCCACCACCTCCTGCGATCGCGGCGATGCGCTGCTCACGCCGTTGGTCAACCCGGTCTGCATTGCGAGGTCGGAGATGTCGCCGGCGGTGATGAGCAGGCCTCCGTTTTTCACGAAGCGCTGCAGGTGTTCGATGCCGTCGTAGCCGAGTCCGGGGCGGATGTCGTTGGTCGAATCGAGGCGGCCGATGTTGGGCGTTTCGGGCGTCGTTTTCCACGGCATCGGGTTCCGCCACATCGGCATGCCGGCGATGATCGAGGTGATGCTGTAGCCGGCGGGCGGGAAGACGATCACGTCGTACTTGGCATTGAGGTCGGCGGTCGCCGCAACGGCTTGCGTGCTGATGTACTCGTACGGCACGTGTTGTCCATCGAACGCCAGCCGCCACCAGCCTTCGGTCTGCGTGCCTTCCCACGGGTGCACGATGGCGATGCGCGGCGCGCGCGCGGGATGCGTCCTGACGTTGGGCGCGGCGCCGAGTCCGTACGCTTGGATGCCTAACGCAGTGGCGGCATGGTCGAGCTCGTCGCGGCCGACGCCGCTCACGAGCATCGAGCCGCGCCCGAAATGATGTCCCGCCGCGTCGAACGGCTCTTCGGCCACGCGGATGTCGGCGGACGCGAGGCGATATCGGAGCGTGATCAGCGCGTTGTCGCCGGTGTTGTCGATCGCGAACGTCGAGCCGGCGCCGTGGATGGCGCCTGGCGCCGTGATGTCGCCGGTGACCCGCGCCATCGGCGCGCGCAGCACGGCCGTGTCGACGACGCGGATGCATTCCACGCCGAACCCTTCGGGGAACGTCCATCCGGTGTCGTCGTACGGGTGCTTCTGGGGGTCGTCGGGCGACCAGTACTGGTAGTCGAGGATCGCGTCCGCGATGCGCGAGTACGGCTGGTCCATGCGAATGATGTAGCTGCCGGCCGGGAAGGTCCGCGTTTCCGTCTTCGCGGTGGTCGTCGTGTCGGCGCGATGGCTTCCGCGTTGGGCACGCCCGCCCGCCGGCGCAGTGTGCGCCGCCGGCACGTGCACCGTGAACGGCGCCGTCGCCCGCGACACCTCGACGTGCTGGCGCTGCATCACGCGCAGCAGGTCGGCCTGCGCGCCTAACCGGGGATCATCGGCCGGCAGCACGTACGCCGCCGGGCCTTCGGTCCTGGCCTTGAGGATCGAGCGCTTGGACTTCGTGTAGAAGTTTTCGAGAAAGAGCTGACGATTGTCGGCAAAATATTCGAGCGAGACGAGGAGGCCGGTCTGCTCGTAGTTGTTGTTGTCGCGC
>DAHUXU010000523.1 GCA_027307005.1 Gemmatimonadota bacterium | reverse complement strand
GCGCTCCACGTCGGCCACGCGGTCCCGCAGATACGCTTCGCGCTCGGCCGGCGGCACCCGGTGCTCGTCGGACAAGTCGAGCGCCGCGATCACGCGTCGCGATCCGCGCACATCCTCCAACACGTGCTCCACGCTGTCGAGCGTCTCGGCGCTCGCGCCTTTGGGCGTGAAGTACACAGCCAGTGCTCCGGCGCCGATCGAATCCGCAAGGCCGAGATCGTTGGTCAGCGACAACGGAGTCGGCGGACTGGAGAGCGACGGAAACACCTTCAGTCCAACGACGAAGTCGCTGTCCGGGTGCTCCTGCAACCGCTCGCGCGCATATCGATCGTAGCTGCGCACTGCGCGCGCGGCGCCGGGGATCTGCGTGACGATCAGCAGCAGCCATCCAGCCGCGATCACCGCCATGCCTCCGCGTACGAACATGCGGCCATCGGGCCGTCCCGGCGTGACGGGCGCGAAGATCGGCAAATACAGGAACCACGGCATCACGAGCGCCAGCGACTGCGCGGAGACCGCGACCGCGGACCGGTCGGCGGCGAGGAGCGTCAGCAGACCCGTGCCCGGCGCCGCGCCCACGAAGTCGAGCCAGCGCGCCAGCGTGACCAGCGTGAGCAGAAAGTCGAAGGCGAGGATCGCGACGCCCACGGGCATCGACGTCCGGCGCTTGACCAGGGCATACGCGGCTTGCGCGGTGGCGAGGGCGACGGTCGCGGGCCAGATCCACGCCACGGAGATGAGAGCGGCGCCGGTGAGCAGCGACGTCGACACCAGCGACACGACCAGCGCCGGCAGCAACAGCAGTCCGCCTAACGCACTGAGGAAGGCGAGCGCCGGCGGGAGGCCCTGGATGCGGGCCGCGCGTCCCGCGATCCACAAGTTCCAGATCAAGACCACCGCGCACAGCACCAGGTGCGCCGTCGCCAGGTGGTGCCACGCGCTGAGCCGGCTCATCTCCTTCGGGACGCGGAACGATGCAGGGCGGTCACGCGCGCCACGTCGGGCCGCGCGCTCAGAACATCGACATCGCGAGCACCGAGCGCAGGTTGTCGTTGGTGGCGCGCAACCGGCCGCTCAACACGCGCACCACCGCCCACAGCACCTTGTACGCAATGTCGCGATGAAAATCCAATAACATCTCGAATTCGGCCCGGCTGATCGTGATCACCCGCGTGCCGCCGTGCGAGATGGCGTCGGTTGAGCGCTCGCTCCGGGCGAACACCGCCATCTCGCCGAACATGGCGCCGGGCTTGAGCACGGCTAACGCCTCCTCGCCGGCGCCCGGAATCTGGCGGCTGATCCGCACTTCTCCCTCGATCACGATGAAGAGACGGTTTCCCGGCTCGCCCTCGCGAAAGATGTAGTCGCCCGATGCATAGGTCTTTTCTTCGCACAACTCCGACACGCGCTCCAGCTCGTCGGTCGATAGTCCGCTGAAGATCGGCAAATTGCGCAACACGTCGATCGTGGCCGGCATTGCCTCCCTCGTGCAGTGAGCCGCTCCAACCTACACGCGAAGCCGCGCTGCGAAACCCCCGGACCGAACGTTCCGTCGTGAGAACCGCCAGCGCTCACCGGCTGGAAGCGATGTCCCACCTGTTCTAAGTTGACTCACCGTGACTTCGTCTCGCGTCCTGACGGTTCCGAATCTCCTGTCGCTCTCACGTCTCCCGCTGGCGGCCGCGTTTCTGCTCGTCGACGGTCGCTCGGCGCGCGTGGCGCTCGTTGGGCTCGCGTCCCTCACCGATTTCCTCGATGGATGGCTCGCGCGCCGCGGACAAACGTCGCAACTCGGCGCGTTGCTCGATCCCATCGCCGACAAGACGTTCGTGCTGATCGCGATCTCGGCATTCGCGATCGAAGGAGCGGTGACGGCCGGGGAGTTCGTCATCATCATTTCGCGTGATCTGGCGACGGCGATGGGATTCATCGTCGCGTATCTCCTGCGGGGCCTCGATCCGCGTGCCTTCAAGGCACGATGGCCCGGGAAGGTCGTGACCGTGCTGCAGCTCGCCGCGCTGTTTGCACTGTTGCTGCGGCCCTCGGTGTTCCCCGCGTTGATACCGCTGATCGCCGTTGCGTCCGCGGCGGCGATCGCAGACTACACCCTCGTGTTGCACCGCCAGCGCGTTCGGTCGTGAATGCAGGCGCGCATCGCGGTGGCGGCGTTTCTGGTCTGGACGGGAGTGTTGGCGCCGCCGCGCGTAGCCGCGCAGCGTGAATCTGGACTTCAAGCGGGCGCACGCTTCGACGTCATGGCGTCGAGCATCACGGCGGTGCAGGCGGGCGTTGAAATGAGCAAGCTTGCGTCGACCAACGTGCGAGTCGGCCTGACGCTCGCCGGTGGCGAATCATCGGGGCATGGACGCACGGGTTTCAGCGCGCGGGCCGATTTGGTCGGACGCTTTCTGCTGGATCCGAATTTTCGAATGCGTTGGGCGCCATACGCAGGCGGCGGGCTTGGCCTGCGCTACGACACGATCGGCGATTGGCGCGGGACCGTCATCGCCGTCATCGGCGTCGAAGGGCCGAATTGGGGCGGCGTGGTGCCCTTCGCCGAAGGAGGATTTGGCGGGGGTGTTCGGCTCGGCGTCGGATTCCGAGCGACACGTCGTGTCGGCCGGTAGCCGTCGCGCCGAGCCCAAAGATCAGGCAGCGGAAACCGCGTCAGCGGGTTCGTTGGTCTCGCCTTCGGTTTTCGCTCTTGGAGGCCGGCAGAACCTCGTGCCAAGCGTGCGCAGTTCAGAAAGCTCGCCGTCCGACAATTCTGGGTAGCGGTCCTGCAGGTACGGCATGGTATCGTGGAACCACTCTTCCTGATGCTCCGGGACCGCCTCTATCACGCCACACCGCATGATGTGTTGAAATAATTCGTCGCGTGCCTGTTCGAATGGTGTCGGTGCAGGGGTCTCACGGCGACGATTGCGCTGTTTTGCCATTCAATCCTGTTGGCTGAAGTGAACGAAATATATTGTGCTTCGCGCGAGGATTGAAGCTCTCGCGCGTCGGATGCCGAATTCATTGGGCTCCCCATACGTTACGTTACGACGCCGCCGACCGTTGACGATCGAGCAGCTCGAAAACGACGTGTGCCAGCGCGTCCGGGTTCTCTTCCGGCACGAGAGCGCCGGTGCCGTGAAAACGCACCAGACTGCTTCCGGCGATTGCAGCCTGCAGCCGCTCGGGCAGACCGCTGTCCAGCCACGGCTGTTCCTCGCCCCAAACGATCGCGACCGGTGCACGAATCAACGCCAGATCGAGCTCTTCGACGTCGTCCGCCTTGAGCGCTCGAGCGATCGTGAGCAGGTGCGTGACACCGTCGGGGCCGACATACGGTGCGAGGTACCGCGCCACGAGACGTGCGGGCATCGTTTCCTTTCGAGCCACGCTGTCTTCCAGGACACGACGCAGCAACGGTGCCGCCCCGAGCACGCCGTGCGCGACGCGCAACGCGAAGCGCGCCGTGCCGAGCTGCACGGTGCGCACGTCACGCCCCGGACACTCGCCGAACGCGACACTGTTCACGAGCACCAGACCATCCACACGCGCCGGGTGCCGAAGCGTCAGTCGCTGCACGATGCCACCGCCGACACCGAGCCCAACGAGGGCAGCGCGGGGTACGCGGAGCGCGGCTAGCGCTCGGTCCAGGTACTCTGCCTGCGCGGCGATCGAGTAGTTGGCCTCGAGCGGACGGTCCGATTCCCCGTAGCCCAACAGGTCCACGGCGTACGCAGTGTGCCCGGCCGCCGCCAGTAGCGGCCCCACGACGCGCCACACGAAACTGGACGTCGCGAAGCCGTGTACCAGCATCACTGCGCGTCCGCCGTGGCCGTATCGCTCGACATGCAGCGCGCCTGGGCCGGCGGGCACACGTATCACGTCCGGGTCGATGGGAGCTCCCCTGTTTCGGTCGGTAGAGAAGAACGCGCGGGACAAGATATCAGGACCTTGACGGGTCCGCCTGGTACCTCACATCCAGACGCGACGCTAGTTTTCAGCCCTGTCTAAAGCGAGTTCACGGTCATGTCACAGAAAAGCGCCCGCGCACAGCGGTCGAATGTCGTCCGCACGCAACGGGCAACGTCCCTCAAACCGTTCTATATCGGGCTGGCCGTCGTCGCGCTGGTCGGCATCGCGTTGATTGCACGAACGGCGCAGCATAGTGACGCGTCGCGCCCGTCGATCGCAAACGTTGCCATCACACCGGTAAAGGCCCAAGGCCACCTGCTCGGCAACCCCAAGGCGCCGGTGCAGGTGCTCGAGTTTGCCGACTTCGAGTGTCCGCACTGCGCGGAATTCGCGACGATCACCGAGCCCGATGTCCGCAAGCGAATTGTGGACGCGGGTCTCGCGAGCTATCGGTACTTCGATTTTCCGATCGGCGAGTTCTCGAACTCCGTTGCGGCGAGCAACGCTGCGGCGTGTGCGGGCGATCAGCACAAGTTCTGGGAGATGCACGACAAGCTCTTCGCGCACGGCAGCGAGCTCGATCGGGCCTCCCTCGACCGATACGCGGCCGAGCTCGGGCTCGACGCCGGGCGCTTCAAGGCCGACCTCGACGCCGAGGCGGGCAAGGATCGCATCGCCCGCGACGCCGACGACGCGGCCCGGTTCACCACCGGCGGGACG
>DAHUXU010000519.1 GCA_027307005.1 Gemmatimonadota bacterium | reverse complement strand
CCGTGCTCGAGCTGCTCGGCGCCGACCACCGCTTCCGCACGCGAGTCTACCGCACGGGTCCTGTCCAACGGGACGGGACGCTCGACGGGGACCTCGTCCTCGTGGCCGCCGGCGACCCCGATCTCTCGAACCGCGTGCAGCCCGATGGCAGCCTCGCGTTCGAGAACGAAGATCACTCCTATGGCGGCAGCCCCGATACGCGGGCCGTGCCCGGCGATCCCCTGCAGGTGTTGCGCGAGCTCGCGCATCAAGTTCGGCAGCACGGGATCAGCGCGGTGCGCGGCAGCGTGATCGTCGACGCGTCGCTCTTCCCCGAGGGCGATCGCGAGCTCGGTACCGGCGTCGTGATATCGCCCATCGTCGTCAACGACAACGTCGTGGACCTCACCGTTGCACCAGGCAAAACGCCGGGCGACTCCGTCACGCTGCACGTCTCGCCGGCGACGCCGTACGTGCGGTTCGTCAACCGCGCGACGACGAGCGTCGCGGATTCCGCTCCCAACATCAACTGGGCGTCGGACAGCACGGCGGCGGATGGCTCGCACGTGGTGGTGGTCACCGGCACCGTGCCCGCCGGCAAACCGGGCATCCTGTTCAGTTGGCCCGTGGACGAGCCGACGCGGTTCGCCGAGGTGTCGTTCGCTCAAGCGTTAGGCGCGGAGGGGGTGCGGGCGAGCGCGATCGCGCCGGCTCGCCGCCCCGACCTCGCGAGCCTGGCGCGCGGATACGCCGATTCGATGGTGGTAGCCGAGCACGTGTCGCCGCCCCTCGCGCAAGAGGTGAAGGTAACGCTCAAGGTGAGCCAGAACCTGCACGCGAGCATGGGACCTTTTCTGTTAGGCGCGCTCGTGGCGCACGAGGGGACGGCGAAAGCCGGGTTTGCCGAGGAGCGCCGGTTTCTGACGCAGGCCGGGTTGGACCTCTCTGGAGCGTCGCAGAGCGACGGCGCGGGCGGCTCCGCCCACTTCACGCCCGACTTCATGGTGCACTTTCTGGCGTACATGACGACACGGAAAGATTTCGCATTGTATTACGCGGCGCTGCCGGTCCTCGGCCGCGACGGCACGTTGTGGAACATTCAAGTGAATTCGCCGGCGGCCGGACACGTGCATGCAAAGACCGGGACGTACGAACGGGACGATTTGCTGAACGACATGATGATGGTGGATGGGAAGGGACTGGCGGGATACATGACGACAGCGGACGGGCGTCGCCTGGCGTTCGCGATCTACGCGAACAACGTTGCGGCGGGGACGGATCCCGACGCGATCACGCGCGGCGTGGGGCAAGCGTTAGGCGAGATTGCCGCGGCGGCGTACGGCGTGGCGCCGTAAGGCCAATCGGAATTTCGCGGCGGCGACGCTATCGGCTACACGAATCGCATCGCGGGTCGAACCTGGGCCACAACGCTTGCAGCGTCGTCTTGGGCTCGGTGGACACGACCAACGGGACATCCTGCTCTTCCGGCACGGCGAGGGTATCGACTAAGCGACCGGCCGGCGTCACGTCGCCGTAGAACCCGCGCAAGGCCGCCTCGGCGACGCCGATGGTGACGAGGACGGTGCCCGGCTTGGTGCCGGGTCCGAAGAACCAGTACGTGCCGCACCCGCAGATAGCGTTAGGCAGGCCCAACGAGTGGCCGTAGTAGTCGATCGCCCCCGCCTCGCCGTAGTTGGTGGCGCCGATGACCGCGTTCGCACGCTCGGCCGGCGGCAGCGAGTCGTACACGTGCGCCACGACGGCCACGCGCCTGCGCCAATGGAGCATGTCGGCGTAGTCCTGCGGCAAGCGCAGTACGCGGTCGGTGTTCGTCGTGACGCCGCCGGTTGGCCCGTGCGCGGCGTAGCGCACCATGGCGGCAGGCGCGAGCACGGGCAGTCCGAACGGGAGCGCCAGTGCCCCGTATGCGACGACGATGGCGAGCGCGGCCGCGCGCGCCGGCGCACCGAGCCGCCCGCTGCGCACCCCGGTGGCCATGTAGCGCTCGAGCCAGGCCGCGCCCCCGCCGACCAGCGCCGGATACACCGGCAGCAGGTAGTACGACTTGCCGTGAAACCACAGAATGATGCCTAACGCGACGAGGCACGACACCGCGACCACGCGCACCTCGGGCTCACGCCAGTATGCCCACAGGCCCGCTACGCCAAGCGCTGCTCCCAGGCCGAGCATCTGGACCTGGCTCACGAAAAAGCCCGCAACCGTGACGTGCACGAGCTGTTGCGCCGAGAGCTCGCGCTCGTAGAGCACCGCCGTCCAGCCCGTATGCATCTGGCCGGCGATGCTCGGACTTCCCAGCGCAAACGCGAGCACCGCACCGGCATACGGCCACGGTGTGGCCAGCCAGCGCCGCTCCGGCAATACGAGGACCGCGACCAGCACCCCGGCGCCGATGATGGCGATGCTGAACTTGATGAGCAGCCCGACGCCCGCCGCCGCGCCTAACGCGAGCCACCACCGGCCGTCGCCCGTTCTCGCAAGGCGCAGGAGCGCGAACAACACCAGCGTCCATGCGAGTTGGTCGAATACCACCGGTTGAAAGAGCGTCCCGCTTCTGAGCAGCGCCGGGCTCGCCACGATCGTGAGCGCCGCCAATGCTTGCGCGTACGCGCGCCCGCCCAACTCGCGTGCAAACAACACTGCGAACACGACCAGGGCGGCGGACGCAATGCCGGGCAGGATGCGCACCGGCACGAGACCCAAGCCTGTCGTCGCGCGCATGAGGTTGGACAGAATTGCCATCGCCGGCGGGAAGTCCATCGACCAGAGATGGAGATGCGCGCCCATGGCGAAGTAGAGGAACTCGTCGCGCTGGAAGCCGTAGGGCGTGATGAGCGCCGTCGTGACGTGGAGTGCGAGATCGAGGATTACCGCGGCGGCGAGAACTCGAGCGGCGATGGCGGGGCGAGAATCGGTGGGCATATCGGTCCACCGAATTTAGCGTCCCGAGACGCCGCCTACCACTGGATTCGTTAGCGAACTCTGAGTTTGTCGGGTGAGCGACTCCGCCATCTATAGTGTGTACGATGCGATGCCGCACGACGCCGGTTTCGCCTCTCGCTCATTCCCCGAGCGTCTCGAGCACGCCGCCGCTCGGGAACCGGCAGCACCGTGGTAGGTCTAAGCCCGATCGGCGGCAGCTTGGCAGGCTTCAGCGCTGGGATCCTGGCGCCAGTGATCGTTAGGCGCGCAGTCCGCGAACGGCTCTGCGCGATGCTCGATGGTCTTCAGTAATCGACGAGGGTTGCCCGCG
>DAHUXU010000495.1 GCA_027307005.1 Gemmatimonadota bacterium | reverse complement strand
CGACGATGCCCAACGCACCGCGCCAGGCCTGGCTGGATGCAGCGGCGTGCGGCGCGACGAACGCCACGATGCCCAACGCAGCGACGACGATCGCGCCGTTGGCAACGACCCACTGCGCGAAACCGCGGGCTCGGCGCGATGCGGGGATCTCGCGCGCGATGACCAGCAGCGCATCGAGGTTGATGGCGACGAGCAGCGGACCGGACACGACGTTGGTGCCGAGCATCGCCATGGAGAGGATCGCGTAGGCCGCGAGGGCGGCCAGGGCGCGTCGGGGTGGGAGGTCGCGCGCGGACACGACGTCGTCGCGCCACACGAGATAGGCGAACATGACGCCGGCGGCAGCCAACGCGAGCGGCATGTACATTCGCGCTTCCTGCGCGAAGTACAGATCGAGCGGCGAGAGCGCCGCGAGCGCGGCGCCGATGCAGGCGGCGCGGCGGGACACCGTGCGCAAGCCCAACGCATAGACGAGCGGAATGAGTGCGATGCTCGCGATGAGCGATGGGGCGCGGAGGGCAGCTTCGGACGCGCCGGCCACGTCGATCCACAGTTTGAGCGCAACGAAATAGAGCGGGCCCAGCGGGCTGGCGCGGAGGTTCGCCCACAGGTTGGGCCACGGCAGGTGGGCAACGTACCATGAGTTCGCTTCGTCGAGCCAGAGGTTGGCCTTGCCTAACCCATGCACCCGCAACACGAGGGCGGCCAGCATGAGAGATCCGATGAGCAACGACGTGCCGGCGCCCGTCCGTTCGCGCCCCACCGGGTGGGCATCGGTGGTGGGGCGTGCGGTGGTGCCGGCAGTCGTCACGATCGTCGTTGCCATGTTCCTCTATGGACCGAAAGGATTGCTGACGCGGCACGCCTCGTCGTCGGACAAGAACGGCGTGACGCGGATTGCCATCGCGACCAAGGACAGCGCGTTCAACGTGGTCCCTCCTTCGCGCGGCGGCGCGAGCGGCTCGGTGTGGTTCAAGTCGCGTGCGCCGTCGCTCGCGCTACAGTTGCGCGCTGCGGGGCTCGTGCCATCGAAGCGCTACCAACTCGAGCTCTCCACGGATCAGGCCGTCTACACGGTGGCGAGGCTGACCTCGGATGCCCAGGGTCGCCTGGCGTTCGACACGACGCTGACGCAGCTCGCGGACGACGCCTGCGTCGTCGCGAATCGTGTGCCGCCGCTCCCGTTGCGGGGGCGCGTGAAGATCAAGTTCTGGGTGCGTCGCGACGCGAGTCCGACGGTGGCGGGCAGCGCGTGTTCGGGCAACGGCGACGGGGACTCGACGTACGCGCTGCTCGAAGAGAACGTCGGGACCTTTTACGGGACGCCGCATGAGCGTCGCTAACGGTCGGCGCGCCCCCGCCACCGGATCTCGGTGGATGATGCCAGGTCGGCCAGGTACATCTCGACTGCCGCTTCGCCTAACGCTGCGTCCTCGATGAGCGCGTCGAGCTCGTAGTTGATCGCGATGCCGAGCGGGTTGAAGTCGGTCGAACCCACGCGGACCCAGTGGCCATCGATCACACTCGTCTTGGCGTGCATCATCGCGCCGTTCCACTCCCAGATGCGCACGCCGTTGCGCAGCAGGCGGTGATACACGCGTCGCGTGAGGCGCCGGACCCACGGGTGGTCGGACTTGCTCGGCACCAGCAAGCGAACATCCACGCCATCCTGCGCCGCGCCGGCCAACGCTTCGAGCTCGGCCGCCGACGGATAGAAGTAGGCGCTCGCGATCCAGATGAACTTCTCGGCCGACGCGGCTTGCAGCTGCAGCGCGCGCGCCACGCGCAATCGCCACGGCTCGCCCTCGACGATGCCCACCACCGCCCCTTGCGCCGTCTGCGGATCGGTATCGGCGCCGCGCGCCGGGCGCACGAGCTGCCGGCGACACCAGCGGTGGGGACGCTGCTCGAAATTGGCCCGCCGCCACATCACCTGGAACGCACGCGACATGTCCACCGCCGCGGGTCCTTCGATCCGGACCGCCGTGTCGCGCCACGGCGCCGTGCGATGCCGGCGCATGATGCCGGACCATACTTCGCTCAGCCCGAAGCCGCCGGTGATGCCGACGACATCGTCGGCGACCAGGACCTTGCGGTGGTCGCGCGGCAGGACGCCTAACCAGGGACGGATCCCGGGCGGATTGAACATGCGCACGTGCACGTAGGCGTCGCGCAGCCGCTTCCAATACGCACGACTTGCCCCGCGGCTCCCCACCCAATCGGCCACCATGCGCACGCGCACGCCGCGCTTCGCGGCGGCGATCAGCGCATCGGCAAACCGGTTGCCGACGGAATCGGCGCGCACCAGATAACATTCCAGCGCCACGCTGTCGCGCGCGTCGGCAATCGCCCCGAGCATCGACTCGAACGCCTGCCCGCCGTCGCGCAGCAGCTCCACGCGATTGCCCGCGGACGCACCAGCCGACGCGATCCGCCACAACCCGCGCGTGAACGACAGCGTCCGGATGGGCATCGGCACCGGGGCCGCCGATTCGATCGGCGTGACGTCCACAGACAGTGGTGAAGGTGAGCTCATGACTGGAACCGGCCGGTGGTATCGCGTATAAGGTAGTGTCGCTAGCCAGAACCGGGCCAGCGACCCGTCACTTTCTTTCGTCGAACGCACTCACGCACAATGCCAGACGCACCGACAGGAACGTATCCGCG
>DAHUXU010000467.1 GCA_027307005.1 Gemmatimonadota bacterium | reverse complement strand
GCGCGACGCCAGCCCGTCCTGCGACCAATTCTGCGACGGCACGATCGTCGCGCTCCCGGTGTCCGCGCCCGAGGCGCGACTCGACACGAGCAGCGGCGTGATCGTGTAGCCTGTCTTCTTCGTCGTGTCGATGCTGCTCGTCCACGGCAGCAGCACGTCGCTCACATCGCGATTCACCACCGATGCGCCCGTGCTGTGGGCGCGCACGAACAACGGATATCGCTGCACCACTTCCACGCCGCCGGATGTCGACATCGGCACGATCGCATTCGCGGCGAGATCGTACACCATGTCGTACCTGATCTGCACGCCGAAGGGATCGAGCACCTGATTCCACGACACCACCTGCGGCGCCGCGATCGGATAGCGGTCGTTCACCCGCATGCCGGATGCGAGCACCAAGGCGCTGCCGCCGCGCTTGAAGAACGCGCTGTAGCGCGCCGCCGCGCGAGGCGTCAGCATCGGCGGCGAGCCGACGAGTACCAGCGCGGTCACGTCCGGCGCCGGCTGCGTCGAATCGGTGGCCGACACGGTCCGCACGGTGTACGACTTGCCGAGCTCCTGCGTCAGCTCGCCTAACGTCGAGCCCTGCTGGCCGGCCGTCGCCGTGGCGTCCATCACGGCTACCACCGGTTTCTTCGGCTGCGTGAGGGCGCGAATGTCGCTCACGATCTGATACTCGAGGTCATCGGTGCTGCTCACGAAGGGGATGGTCTGCGTCTTCGACCCGTACTGGATCGCGAGACCCAGCCACCCGTCCTTCACCTGCAGCTCCGACTGGCCGACGACGTTGAACTGCACCGGCTCGATGCCTAACGACTCGGCGTCGTTGCGCGCCGGCACGTCGCTCGACGGATCGCGCCGTTCGACGCGGATCTTGTCGTGCGCGGCCGAGCGCAGGTCGCGCAGCAGGTCGTCCATCTCGTGCTGCATCAGCGCGACGCGCGTCGGCAGCTGGCTCGACGCGAACACCTTGATCGTCACCAGATCGTCGAGGTGCCCGACGATCTGCTTCGTGGCCGGCGACAGCGTGTACGCCTTGCCCGGCGTGAGGTCGAGCCGGCCGCCGATGTATCCACCCAACAAGTCGATGACGACCAGCGTTGCGACGAGCAGCGATACGCCGAGCCGGAGGCGCCGCGCCGCCGCACCCCGGCGCGCGAGCTTGCGGCGCAGCACCGCGCCGTACGCCAGTGCCAGGAACACGCCGATGAGCGACAGGAAGTACACGGCATCGCGCGCGTCGATCACGCCGCGGCCGATGTTCTCGAAGTGCGACAGCACGCCTAAGCGTGCCGCGCCCGCAGCCAGGGTCGGCGGCAGGCCGACGAGCAGCTGGTCGAGCCCCACCAGAATGAGCACGAACATCACCGCGACCGCCGCGATGAACGCCGTGATCTGGCTGCGCACGAGGCTGCTCGCCCACACGCCGACAGCGGCGAGGCCGGCCGCCAGCAGCGCCGCCCCCACGTATTGCGCGGCCACCGGGCCCCACTGCACGTCCGCTCCTAACGTTAGGCCGAGTGGGATGCAGAGGGTGAGGGCCAGCGCGATCCACAGGAACAACACCGCGCCGACGTACTTGCCCACCACGAACTCGAGCTCGGTGAGCGGCTGCGACAGCACCACTTCCATCACGCCGCTGCGGGCATCCTCGGCCAGCGTGCGCATGGTGACCGCCGGCACGAAGAACAGGAACACCCACGGCAGCAGCGCGAGCATCGGCCGCAGCGTGGCGATGCCCTGCATGTCGATCTCGCGGAAATACAAGAACGCGTTGATCGCCAGAAATACCACGAGCAGCACGTACCCCGTGGGGTGATCGAACATCGCCCCCAGCTCTCGGCGCGCGATGGTCCAGATGCGGTGCCAGGCACCGCGCGAAGCACGCGTCATGATTTGTCCTCCGCACCCGTGAGATGCCGGAACAGGTCTTCCAGGGTTTCTGCTTCGCGGTGGAGCTCGAGGAGCGTCCACCCGCGCGACTTCGCGAGATCGAACACGTCGGCGCGAATGTCGCGGCCGCGTTCGGCGGCGAGACGGAACTTGGAGGTGTCGCCGGCCGTGTCCTGCTCCTCTATGGATTGCACACCAGGGAGCGCCGCGAGCGCGTCGCCGCCGCCGGCTCCGCGCAGCTCGACCACTACGTGGGCGCTCCCCGCGTCGCCGCTCAACAGCACGTCGACTGCTCCGTCGGCCGCGATGCGCCCGCGATTGATGATCACGACGCGCGAGCACGTATGTTGGACCTCGGGCAGCACGTGTGTCGAAAGAATCACCGTGCGCTCCCGGCCTAACTCGCCAATCAGGCGTCGGATCTCGATGCGCTGATTGGGGTCGAGCCCTTCGGTCGGCTCGTCGAGCACGAGGAGATCGGGCCGGTGGAGGATCGCCGCGGCGAATCCGACGCGCTGCTTGAATCCCTTGGACAGCTCGGCGATGGGCCGCTGGTAGACGCTGCCGAGTCCGGTCGCGTCCACGGCGTCCTCGATCGCGCGGCGGCGATCTTCGCCGCGCAGCTCGCGCAGTCGTGCGACGAAGTCGAGGTACTCCGCGACGAGCATCTCGCCGTACAGCGGGTTGTTCTCGGGGAGAAAGCCGAGCCGGCGCTTTGCGTCGCGGCCGGCCTCGGAGAGGGGCACGCCATCGAGCCGGATTTCGCCGGCGTCGGGCTCGTAGACTTGCGTCACCATGCGCATGGTGGTGGACTTGCCGGCGCCGTTGGGCCCGAGAAATCCGACCACGTGTCCGCGGTCGATGCTGAACGACACGTCATCGACGGCGGTGATGCCGTCGAAGCGCTTGGTGACGCGTTCCAGGGTAAGCAGGGACATTTGTGGGCGATCGTGATGGCGGCGGTTAGGCGCCGGGATACACGCTCCGCATGGGCGCCCGTGTGGGGCGTCCTGGACGGTTAGGGACGCGGCGCCGCAGCGCGACGCCATGGTCTGATATGTGTATCGCTTTTTAGACGCGTGTTCGCGCGTTGTCAACCTCTGCGGTGGTCACGCGGCCTGACGAGTCCAACGCGTGCTCACCGCACCGTCACCAGCGCGACCATACCGAGCATCGCATGCTGCGGCTTGCCCGCGCCGTCCCGGAACTGGCACATCAGCGCGTAGTGCTCCCCGGCACGCAGCTCGGCGTACAGCGCCTCGCGCGTCGTCTGTCCCGGCGCGGCGATCAGGACCCCGCCGCTCATGTCCGCCACGGAGTCCGGCACGTTGCCGCTCGCGAGATAGGCGCGCGCCGTCGAATCGTCGACGTTCGTGTTGAAGCGAAAGAGCTGAACCTCGTGCAGGACATGACCGCGATTCACGAAATGGAACACCGTCGGTCCGGCAGGCGCTGTCGCTGGGACGACGTAACTGTAGTCGTGTGCTTCGATCGTGACGTGGCGCAGTGCCGGCGACGGCCGTGCGGCGCCGGTGAGCGTGAGGGCAACAGCGGCCAGACCTGCTCGCGGTGCAAACGGCATGGGTCCCCCTGTCGTTAGGAATGACGCGCTTCGCCTAACCGTCAGCGCGGAGCGCCGTCATCGGGTCGACGCGCGCGCCGGTGCGAGCCGGGCCGATGCTGGCCAGCGCCGCGATGCCGGCCAGCATCATCACGACGCCGGCGAGCGTGACAAGATCAGTCGGTCCGACGCCGGAGAGCAGCGCCGAGAGCGCCCGGTTCGCCCACGATGCGGCGACCAGTCCAGCAACCGCTCCGGCGGCGGCGATCATCAACCCTCTGCCTAACACCATCGATCGAATTGCAGACGCTGTCGCGCCCAACGCAATGCGAACGCCGATCTCGTGCGCGCGCTGCCGCACCATGGTCGACATCACGCCGAACAGACCGATCGCTGCCAGCACCACAGCCGCGCCGGCGAAGGTCAGCAACAAGAACGTGTTCAGGCGCGGCTGGCAGAGCGGCTCGCGCATGTAGGTCGCGAACGGCGCGGCGGTGGCAAGCCGGACGCCCGGCGCCGCGTGGTCGATCACGCGGCGAATGACCGGCACGAGCGCGTTCGGGTCGCCCGTGGAACGAATCGCGAGCGTCGTTGGCGTGAATGCCAACGAGCTTTGCGCGACGGGGAAGTACACGCTCGGCAGCACGTCACGAAGGTCACGATAGCGCGTATCCGGTACGACGCCAATGACGGTGAACAGTTCATTCGGTGACGGTCCCATGATCAGTTGCCGGCCGATCGGATCGCGGCCCGGCCAGTAGGCGCGCGCTGCGCTTTGGCTCACGATCGTCACCCGTTCGGCGCCTTCATGGTCGCCATCGGTGAAGGCACGACCGCGCAGGACCGGAAGACCAAACGCCGCGAAATAGTCCGGCGACACCACTTCCATGTCGAACGTAGCGTTCGTCGCGGCCTCGGCGTCCGACTGCCCAACGGTGCGCGCATGCCCGGTCCATCCGCCGTTCCCCGAGAACGGGCGCGCCACCACCGGCGAGACGCCCTGCACGCCCGGCGTTGCGCTCAGCTGTATCACCAGCTCGCGCACGAGCGAAGCCAGCGACGCGGTCGAACCGTATTCATCGTAGCGAATGGCGAGCTCGGCCACGAGCATGTGCGACGCGTCGAATCCCAGCTTCGCGCTCTGCAGGTTGAGCAGGCTCCGCCCAACGAGGGCGGCGGCGGAGAGCATCACGACGGCGAGAGCGACCTGCGCCGCCGCCAGCGCTTCGCGCAGGCGGCGCGGTCCGTGTCCGGCGCTCTGCCTCGCGCCGGATCGGAGTTGCGCGTTGACGTCGCCGCGCGTCGAGAGGAATGCCGGCGCCAGACCGAACAGCAGTGTGGCGATCGTCGTGATGCCTAACGCCGCGATCAGGGCGGTACGATCGAGTCGGACGCGGCCGAGGAGCGGAATCTGCGTTGGCGCGAAGGCGAGAAAGCCGCCGACGGCGAGCGCAGCCACCGCGAGGCCGGCCACGCCTCCGGCCAGCGCAAGCACCGAGTTCTCGGCCACGAGTTGCGCGATGATTCGCGAGCGAGAGGCGCCGAGCGCGACACGGACCGCCATCTCGCGCGTACGCGCCAGTCCGCGGACGAGCAGCAGATTGGCGACGTTGATACACGCGATGATCAGCAACACGGCCGCCGCGGCGGCGAATGCAAACACAGCCGGTCGCGCATCGCCCAATATCACCGCTGTGAGTGCACGCGCTCGACCACGAAGCGCGCGCTGGCCGATCGGCGCATCGGCGCGATGGAAGAATGCGGTGAGCTCGTTCGCCGCTGCGGCCGCGGTGGCGCCGCGCGCCAGCCGCCCAACGAGATAGAGTGCCGTATACGCGCTGGTGTCGCTGGCGCTGGTCAACCGCGCCGGCACGAAGGGCGCCCAGAAATCTGCGCCGGTGGGGAATGCGACGCCGCGAGGCATCACGCCGACGACCTGATACCGTAGACCGAATTCTTCGGCCGAGAGAATGCGGCCGATGACGGCCGGATCCTTGTCGAACCAGCGTTGCCAGGCCTCGTAGCTGATGACGGCCACCGGCGCGGCGCCGAAGAGGTTGTCGTTAGGCGTGAGCACGCGCCCCAGAACCGGCGGCGCGCCAAGGACCGTGAAGTAGTTGCCGGATACGAGGGCGCGGCGCAGGCGCACATCGGCGTCGCCGAGCCGGACGGTGACGGGCCACGCGCCTTCGTACGCCACGTACGCGACGCTCTGCTCGGCTCGGGCACGTTGGGCGAAGTCGCGCGTGTCGGCGAGGTCGAGCGGCACGTGGTCGATCGAGCGGCCGTGCGCTTCGCCCCACAACTCGACGAGGCGGCTCTGGTCGCGGACGGGAAGTCGGCGCAGCACGAGCGCATCGGCGACGGTGAACACCGCCGTCGATAAACCGATGCCTAACGCGAGGATGGCGATCACGGTCGCCGAGAACCGCGGCGCGCGGGCCAGGGCGCGGAGCTGCGAGCGGCCGTCGTGCAGCAGACTCACTCGATGTCCCTCGCCGCCTTCACGCATCGGCCGATCGTCTCCCAGGTGCGCGTCGTCACGTCCGGACCGAACGTCTTGGCGATGAGCCTCGAATTTCCCGGCATCGCGCCGCAAGGGCGGTATCGGCACTGATCGCACGGGTCCCATGCACAATCTCGTTGATGCGCCGGGCCGGCACGCTCATGTCCTTGGACAGTCGATACTGCGAAATGGCCAAGGGCCCGAGAAAGTCCAGCGCGAGCACTTCGCCCGGGTGAATCGGAGCCAATTTGCGCTTTGCCATCGAAACCTCAGTGATAGTCGACGATTTCCACGTCATACGCGTTCCCGTCCTTCCAGCGAAAGCAGATTCGCCACTGATCATTGATCCGAATGCTGTGCTGGCCGGCTGATC
>DAHUXU010000466.1 GCA_027307005.1 Gemmatimonadota bacterium | reverse complement strand
TCCCCGCGACCGGCGACGCGGGCGCGCCGTTCGGTCACGGACGGATGCTGGCCGCGCACATCCCCGGCGCGCGCTTCGTTCCGCTCGAGAGCCGGAACCACATCCTGCTCGAGCACGAGCCTGCGTGGGCACGCTTCGTCGGCGAGGTGGGCCGTTTTCTCGCCGACGACGCACCGGTCAGAGAACCGCGGTCAGCAGCCCCGACACGATCAGCGCGCCGGCCCAAAGCGCATTGACGTTGATCCAGGCGCGGCGCAGGATGCCCAGGCCCACCCGTTCGTACACGACAACCGCCAGCGCCGCCGTTACCGCGAGGTATCCCGCGGTGTGCACCAGCGGCGCCGTGATGCCTAACGGATCGATCGAGAGGCCGGCGGCGAGGACCGGCATCGCATGGTCGTGGTGCGGCATTGCGGCCATGCCGCCGGACGCGGCGCCGAGGACGAACGGGAGCACCATCAGTCCGGCGCCATGGGCGGACGCCATGAGAAAGGACCACGTCGCCAGCTCGCGGGCCCCCACGCGCATGCCGCCTAACGAAACGTGGCGGTGGCGTAGCAGCCCGTCGATGCCGGTCGCAATCAGCGCGGCGGCAACCGCCCAACGCAACCACCGCCCCGGTATCACGCGGCCCAGGGCCAGCGCGAGGAGCACCGCGACGACGATCGCCAGGGCGTGACCGACCGCGAGGGGACCGAGCGCGCGCCATACCGCGCGCCGGTCCCGTAGCTGGAGTCCCCGGCCGACCGCGAACAGCCAACCCATCGCCGGGTTGATGCCGTGTACGGCTCCGAGAATCAGCAGCGACAGCCAGGGGAAAGAAGAGTCGTGCATCGTCAGTCCGCGTAGCAGAACGAATCGGACGATGCGTCGCCGCCCTGCAGACGCACCTGGTGCGGGCGCAGCCCGTCCTCGAACTCGACCAGGAATTGCGGATCGAAGGACATCCCGCCGCCCGGCGCCGCGTCGATTCGCGCCATCCATCCGCGAATGCCGTCGGGATAGAACTGTGCGTCCCAGGGCGAGTAGAGCGCGTTCGTCAGATAGACGCGCCGTCCGTCGCGGCTCACCTCGACCATCTGCGGCCCGCCGTTCAACGCACGCGCGCCTGTTTTCGGGTGACCCGTGCGCTTGACGATTCCGCCGATCTCGAGCGTCGCGGTGAGCTTGGGCTCGAGCGGATCGCGCACATCGTACTGGCGGAGCTCGCCCGTGCCCCAGCAACTGACGTACAGGAAGCGATCGTCGAGCGACAGGTTGATGTCGGTGATGAAAGGCGGCACCGCTTTGAATCCCTGCAGGAAGGGCGGTAGTAGCTCCGGATCAGCCGGCTGCGCAGGAATCTCGATGACCTTGCGTGTCTCCCACTGGCCGGTCGCGTCGTTGTGCATCCACATCCAGATCGCGCTGGATAGATCCTTCGTGCTCACTACTACGCCGACAAAGCCATAGCTCCGCCGCGGATCGTGGGCCGGCCGCAGCTCGAGGACCATCTGCTGGTCGGCGTCGAGCGCCAGCTTCTGGAGATGCTTACGGCGGCGCAGGTCCCAGACGTGAATCGCGTTGCCGTACTTGCCGGCGAGCAGCTGCTCCGGAATGGCTCCGTTCCTCACCATGTTGGGTGTGCCCCACTCGCTGGTGAGCATGACGTCGTGGCCCAGGTGCCACCAGAAATCGTAGGCGAGATATTGGGGGCCGCGGTCGAGCTCCCACGCGCCGCGCACCTCGAAGGTCTCGTGGTCGAGCATGAAGATGCCGCCCGGGCCCTCGCCGTTCTTTCCGCCTAACGCGTTGAGGTAGATGCCGTCGGGGCCGCAGTGCACCGTGTGGGGGAAGGCGTATCCGGTCTTCGCGATCACCTCCTCGCCCTCGATTACCTTCGCCAGCCGCGGCTTGCGAGGATCGGGTTCGGTGTCGACGATGTGGATGCGCGAGCTGTTCGTCCCCGGCAACACGAGAAAGCGGCGCGCCATGTGCGGGTTGGGCGCGTACGCGCACAGGTGCGAGCTGCAAGCGTTCCATCCGAAGTGGTGCAGCTCGTTGCCGCCCTGTGGCAGCTCGAGCTTGCCGACGAGCGTTCCGTAGTCGGGCGACTCGGGATCGGTATCGACGACGCCGAGTGCGTCCTTCTTTCCGTTGTCGCCGGGAGTGAGCAGGGCGACGTAGGCCAGCGACTCGGCCGGGGCGTCGCCGGCGAGCTTGGGTGAGGGGTAGAAGGTCGGGTCGGGCAGCATGCGTGGCATGGTCGTTTCCTCGTAGGAGTGCGTTGGGGAAACGATGGGGGCGCCAACCCGCGCATGCTTGGAGGCGGCGTGGAGTTAGGCTGGAGCTTTGCTGGAGATTCGGTGGCGGGCCGGCGTTGTGCTCAGCGGCCGACGGCCACCGTCATTCCGGCGTAGATGGTGCGCGCCGGCGACGGCTCGAAGTACTTGCCGTTGGAGGCGTTGACGCTCACCGAGCCGATGTACTTCGCGTCGAACAGGTTGTCGACGCCGAACACGGGCGCGATCCACGGGTTGCCGAACACCGACGTGGCGCCCACGCGCACGTTCATGATCGAGTAGCCGGCTGCGGCGGCGGAGTTGGCGTCGTTCACGAACAGGCGGCTCGCGGCTATGCCTTCGACGGTCGCGAACCACCCGCGCTTCTGCCACGTCGCGGCGAGTTGCAGCTGCGTTGCCGGCACGCCGGGGATCGAGTGCCCGGCGTAGCTCACCGAGTCGACGACGAAGTTCCGGAAGCGGTAGTGCGCGACGGTGTACGAGCCGCCGAGCTCGAAGTCGCCTAACAGAGCGTGGAGGCCCAGCTCCACACCCTCGCGGCGCGTGCGGCCGGCGTTGCGGTAGAAGGTGCGTCCGCTGCCGCCGGGCACCTCGAAGGGGATGAGCTCATCCCGCACCTCGGTGTCGAAGGCGGCGAGGTCGTATTCCATCCGGCCCAACGCAATGCCTTTCGCGCCGATTTCGTACGTGGTCGAGTACTGCGGCTTGAGGTCGGGGTTGAGGCCCGCCGATCCGTCCGGCTTGTTGCCGAACTCGGTGGTCGTGGGCGTCTCGAAGGCGCTCGAGACGTTGGCGTAGAGGGAATGGAGCGGCGTGACCCGGAAGACGAAGCCGCCCATGGGACTCACGGCGTCGAGCGTGCGCGCGCCCGACGCGTCGGGCATGGTCGGGGTGATGAGGTTGTCGTCGACCTCGAATTTCACGAGGTCCGCCCGGACGCCGAGCGAGAGGAGCGAGCGCGTGCCCAGCTGGACCTGGTCGCGCACGTAGGGGCCGACGTTGGAGACGGTCTCGTTCTCGTCGAGCGATTCGGCGCCCCGTTCGACGCCGGCGGTCGGGCACGTGGCCGAGGTCTCTGCGCCGTTGCAGTTGGCGAAGTTGCGGCGATGGTCGGATTCGCGTGCGAGGTCGATGCCGCCCGTGATCTCGTGGGAGAGGCCGAAGAACCGCGCGCGCTGGTCGAGGCGCACGCCGCCGCCGTACGAATGCCAGTACACGTCCACGATCGCGAACGTGAGCGGGTTGAAGAGGTCGCGGGTGCCGCCCCAGATGTTCGCCGAGAGCTGGCCCTGGCCTAACGGACGTTGGCCGGAGACGCCGAGCTGGACCTGGGACACGCTCTTGCGCGCGTGCTTGAGGACGGAGAAGGGATCGGCCATCCACGGCGCGCTGTCGGCCTGCGCCCGCGTGAGCGCGCCGGGGTTGTCGCCTAACGGCATGTTGTAGCCCAGGACCTGCACGGCGTAGTCGGTGCCGCCGGATGTCCACGCCATCTTGCCGTATCCGCTGGTGGCGATCTGGCGCGAGAAGTCGCGGTAGCCCAGGCGGTCGTTGTAGTTGATGTCGCCCACGTAGCCGATCGGTCCGTCGCTGCCGCCGAATGCGGCGGTCCACCGCTGCTGTTGATAGTCGCCGGCCCACCCGCGCAGTCGGAGCGCGAACGGATCGTTAGGCGGCGCCTCGGTGTGGAGATCGACGACGCCGCCCGAGGCGTTGCCGTAGAGCGCCGATGCACTGCCACGGATCACCTCGATGCGGCCGACGGACTCGAGGTCGAGGTAGTCGACGGCGGTCTGGCCGTCGGGCATGGTGAGCGGCATGCCGTCGCGAAGGATGCGGATGCCGCGCACGCCGAACGCCGAGCGTGCGCCGAAGCCGCGGATGGACACGCGCGGGTCCTGCGACGGGTTGTCGCGACTCTGCACGAGGACGCCCGGCACGAGGAGCAGCGTCTGGTCGAGCTGGGTGTGCAGCTGTCCGGGTCGCATGCTGTCGGGCTGCACGGTGGTCACGGCGAACGGCAGGGCGAGCGGCGACCGGCCGCGTTCGCGCGCGACGGTCACTACAGGCGCCAGCCTCCGCGGCACCGTGTCGCGCCTCGAGATCGTGTCGCCGCGCTGCGTGGTGTCGCGCTGCTGGGCGGCTAAGGGGGCTGGAAGGCCGGCGAGAATGAACAGAGCAAGCGCCGTGAAAGCGCAGCGATGAGACGAGCGATGAGGCATGCCTTCCGACGCATAATGTGTGGGCGCGACCGCGTGCGCATTGCCATGCGGACCGGAGCGAGCAGCGCGGCGCTACGACCGACGATACTCTCAATGTGAGGCCTCGGTGACGGCGGGGCAATCAACGAAGCGTGCCCGGCGGTGCGCTTCGTTCGTGCCGGCGTCGAGGCCGGGTTCGATACGGTCGGCCTCAACGAGGCGAGGGCTGTACATCGCGCGGGCGCGGGCCTAACGTGACAGCCGCCAGCGCTCCAGCACTGATTGTCGAAGTGCAGGACTACGCCGATGCATCGCCGGCGAGCGGCGCATCGTTCTAGCCGCGGTCAACCCGGACCCTGCAATGCCCGATCGCCTGCCGCGACAACTCGGCGTCGTGAGTACCGCCGGCGTACTCGTCGGCATTACGATCGGCAGCGGGATCTTTCGTGTGCCGAGTACCGTAGCGGCGGACCTTGGCTCCGTGGGGGGCATCGCCGCCGTCTGGCTCGCCGGCGCTTTGATCACCCTGGCTGGTGCGCTCACCATGGTCGGGCTCACCACCGCGCTGCCTTTCGCGGGCGGCAGTTATGTGTTCATCCGCGAGGCGTACGGCCCGCTCGTCGCGTTTCTGTACGGTTGGATCAAGCTGATTGTCACGGGGCCGGCGGCACTCGCCGCGGTGGCACTCATCTTCGCCGAGTACGGGCGCGCATTCATTACCCTGAGCGACCCTCAGGTCCACCTCCTTGCTGCTGTCCTCCTCGCGGCACTCACGGCGGCAAACATCCGCTCGGTGAAATGGAGCGCAGGGCTCCAGAACGTCTCGACGATCACCAAAGTCATCGCGCTTGCGGCGCTGTCGCTGGTCATCCTGCATTGGGGCGACCGCGCGAACGGCGCGCTGTCGGCGCCGGTCGGACCGGGTACCATATCGTTCCGCGGTTTCTGGCCTGCCTTGATCGTCGTGCTGTGGACGTACACCGGTTGGGTAGACCTCACGTTCATCGCCGGCGAGGTGCGGGATCCGACGCGCACATTCCCCCGCGCCGTGGCGTCCGGCATGGCCGTCATTCTGATGGTCTATCTGCTCGCCAACGCCGCCTACCTGTACGTGCTGTCGGTGCCGGAGATGGCGAGGTCTCCGTTAGTCGCGGCGACGGCCGCCGAACGGGCCATCGGACCGCACGGCGCCGCGCTGGTCGCCGCCCTGGTCATGATCTCCACCTTCTCGTCGCTCAACGGCTCGATCCTCACCAGCCCGCGCGTGTTCTTCGCGATGGCCGAGGACCGGTTGTTCTTCCGGTCGGTGGCGACCGTGCACCCGAAGTACCGTACGCCGTTCGTCGCGCTGCTCCTCTACATGGTGCTCGGCTTGATCGGTGTCACGACCCGCAGCTTCGAGCAGCTCGCCGAGATGTACGTGTTGGGCATCTGGCCGTTCTACGCGCTCGCCGTGGGCGCCGTGTTCCTGGTTCCCCGGCGCCGACCCGACCTCGCGTCGCTCTGCCGCGCCTGGGGCTATCCGGTGCTGCCCGCGGCATTCATACTGGTGTCCATCGCGATGGTGGCAGGCGGCGCGGTCACTCGCCCGCTCGAGACGGGCGTCGGCGTCGCGATCATCCTGCTCGGCGTTCCGGTCTACTACGCGTGGCGCGCGTTAGGCAAACGCCGCGCGGCCGCGGAGCGTGCGGCGTCTCACTCGGTCACGCGATGATCTACTTCGTCGTCGGCGCAGCGGGCAGCTTCTCGATCCGCGATTATCTCGGCGAGGAGGGCCGCGCGCTGCGGGACCGCGTTCGCGTGGTCCTGTACGAGGAGCTCGCGCGCCTGCGCGAGCTGCCGCTCGGCACTTGGGTCTTCACGGAGCTCGACCGGCTCGGTGCGCCGGAGCGCGAGCTCGTCGGCATCGCGTGCGAGCAGCTCGGTGCTGCGAATGCCGGAGTTCGGCTGCTCAATCAGCCGCGGCATGTTCGGCTTCGTGCGGAGCTGCTCCGGGCCGCGTCCGAGTCAGGCATCAACCGGTTTCGCGCGTGGCCCGCGACGGGCGTTAGGCTTGCGACCACCGGGCGCTCGAGCGCGGGCGACGTCCCCGCGGCCGCGCTTCGCTATCCGGTGTTCGTGCGATTCGCCAACCGGCATGTGGGCAGTCTGACGCCGTTGCTCGGGTCGCCGCGCGCCCTCGCGGAAGCGCTGGCCTCGCTCGTGGCAGGGCAGCGCCGCTTGGACGAGCTGCTGGTCGTCGAGTTCTGCGACACCAAGGACGCGCACGGCATCTATCGCAAGTACTCGGCGTTCAACGTGGGAGGGCGCATTCTGCCGCGATACATGGAGTGCAGTCGCGATTGGATGGTGAAGTGGCACCATCGGATTTTCGATCGCGAGCGCGCGGCCATGGAGACGGAGTACCTCGCGACGAATCCGCACGAGGCGTGGATCCGCGAGATGTTTTGCTTGGCGGGCATCGAGTACGGCCGCATCGATTACGGCCTGCTCGCCGGGGAGCCGCAGATGTGGGAGATCAATTTGAACCCCACGATCGGTCGGGGGCCCGGGCCGCGCCTTGCGCAACCGGCCGAGGTGGTCGCGTACAAGGCGATCCTCGCGCCTGCATTCGACGGCTTTTACGCGCGGTTTCGGGAGGCGTGGGAAGCGATCGACAGCACGGACGGCGCGGGCGCCGTCGAGCTGCGGATTCCGGACCGGCTTCGGCAGGCGATCGAACGCGCGGTTAGGCAGCGGCGCCGGGACGCCCGGTTGGGCGCCTTCGTCGACGCGATCGCGCGGCAGCGCTGGCTGCGTCCGGTGACGCGCCCGGTGAAGCGCGCCTTGGCGCGTGTGGCGGGCGCGCGCCTGCGGCGCAGTCGTTCGTCGTGATGGGGCACGGCGACGCCCCGCTCGCGAACGACGTGAGGCCGGATTCCGGCATCACGCCGTCGCGCCCGTAGCCCCGCGGAGCCGATGCCGAGCACGCGCGGTGGCGACTCGACGCGCCTAACGGAGCCGTGCGGCCGGCGCACGTTCTTGTCGGTATGCGCGGCGGCGGGCGCCGGGCTCCTCGCCGGCCTACCGTTAGGCAGCACACGCCCGCGCCCGACGCTGGCGCAGCTCCGGTACGAGCGCCGCGAGCGCGCCCTCTTCCTGCACTTCGGCGTCAACACGTTCACCGACCGCGAATGGGGCACCGGCGAGGAAAGCCCATCGCTGTTCGACCCGTCGGCGCTCGACGCCCGCCAATGGGCGCGATCCGCGCGATCGGCGGGCTTTCGGTCGATGGTGCTCACCGCCAAGCACCACGACGGCTTCTGCCTCTGGCCCAGCGCCGTGACGGACCACGGTGTGCGCCGGAGTCCGTGGCGCGGCGGCGCGGGCGATGTGGTGCGCGAGTTCACCGATGCCTGTCGCGCAGAGGGCCTGGGCGCCGGATTGTATCTGTCGCCGTGGGACCGCCACGAGCGATCGTACGGCGATTCGCCCCGCTACAACGACTTCTACGTCGCCCAGCTCACGGAGCTGCTGACGCGCTACGGACCGATCGCCGAAGTC
>DAHUXU010000458.1 GCA_027307005.1 Gemmatimonadota bacterium | reverse complement strand
CCCCCGCGATGAGCAGCGCGATGATCCGGGCGATGGAGAGCTCGCGATGGGTGAAATCGCGCGTGCCGCCGGCCGGCGCCTCGACCGTCGCGCCGTTGGTCGTCATGTCGGATACCGACAGAAGCGCACCGTCCGCAGCCGCGAGGAACGCCGCCCACGCGAGCGCCAGAATCGAGATCACGAGCGACACGAGGCTCATGTCCACGCCTCTCGGGCGCGCGCGAGCAAGTGCTCCTGGCGCCGCCACATCGCCGACCGCTCGCGCCCAACGGCGGGATGGTCGTGGCCGAGCACGTGCAGCGTGCCGTGCACGACCAGTCGCGCGAGCTCCTGGCGCACCGGTACGCCGTTGCGTCGGGCATTCGAGCGCGCGACGGCCGGCGAGATGTACACGTCCCCGACCACCGGGCCCCCGTGGGTCGGCGCGAACGGAAACGCGATCACGTCCGTTGGGCCGCGGCGCCCCAGATGCCGCGCGTTGAGCCGCGCGATCGCCGGCTCGGTGACGAACGCGATCGACACCTCGGCGGATCTCACGCGCTCGGCCCGCAGCACCCGATCGGCGAGCCCGGCAATCCGCCGGCGCGAGAGCGGCAAGCGGCCCGCCGACGACGAGACGTGCACGACGCGTGTCATGCCGAGGCGAACTCCGACGAGATGCCGCCGCTCGACGCCGGATAATCGATGCGGCTGTGGTACATGCCGCTCAGCACGCGCGCAAACTGCTCCTTGATGATCTCGATCTGCCGGAGCGTCAGCGGCGCATCGCGGAGCTGCCCCTGATCCATCCGCTGGCGCACCATGTGTTCGATCACGTCGCGGATGCGGGGTGGCGTCGGCTCGGCGAGGACCCGCACCGCCGCCTCGATGCCATCGGCCAGCATGCAGACCGCCGTTTCCGCGGATTGCGGGATCGGGCCCGGATACGCAAAATCGGCTGCGTTAGGCAGCGAGCCCGTGTCGTGTTCGCGCGCCTTCTCGAGGAAGTAGGCGATCGGCGCGGTGCCGTGGTGCTCGGGGATGAATGCGGCGATCGCCATCGGCACGTGGTACTCCGCGGCGAGATCCATGCCCTCGCGCACGTGATTGCGGATGATGGCCGCGCTCGTCCCTGGCTTGAGCTTGTCGTGCGGATTGCGTCCGCCGGCCTGGTTCTCGACGAAGTACTGCGGCTTCGTCAGCTTGCCGATGTCGTGATAGTAGGTGCCCACGCGAGCGAGCAGACCGTTCGCGCCGATCGCCGTGGCAGCCGCCTCGACGAGATTCGCCATGGCGATGGTGTGTGCGTACGTGCCCGGCGCCTCGAGGCTCAGCCGCCGCAGCAGCGGCCGATTCAGATCCGAGTACTCGATGAGCGTGAGATGCGTCGTGATCCCCGTGAATCGCTCGGCGAGCGGCACGAGGAACATCGCGAACACCACGGACACGACGGCGTTGCCGATGCCTAACCCGGCACTCGTGGCGATCTGGCCCGAATTCCACCCGAGGGTGAGGCCGATGGCGAGCGCGGCGAACAGGTAGGCGACGCCGATCGTGATCACATACTGGTACGATTGCTCGCGCCGCAGGATCACGCGCACGCTCAGCGCCGCGGCCGCCCCGCCGACGAGATTGATGAACAGCGCGTTCGTCCCCCGGTACACGCTCTGTCCGCCGACGAGCACCGCGAGGATCATCGCCGCGATCATGCTGATGCGCGAATCGAACAACACGCTCAAGATGATGGCCGCCAGCGCCACCGGCACCAGCTCGGGATGCACCGGCTGCCACTTCGCCGCGACCGCGGCGACGATCAGGACGAGCAGGAACACTGCCGCGAACAGCGCCAGCGAGCGGAAGGCGCTGTACAGCTGCGGACGGAAGAGCACGATCGCAATGCCGAAGATGGCCAGGACGAGCGCGTTGTACGCGATGCTGCCGGCAATGCGGCCGAACGCACGCTGGCCGCGCGTGCGCGCCTGCATCGCGTCGTGGAGCGCGCGCATCTTCGCGAACTCCGGTTCGCCGACCACCTCGTGCGCGCCGACGATTTTCTCGCCCGCCCGCACCATGTACTGGTTCACGTTCACCGAATTGCGCAGCTCCTGCCGCCGCTGCTCGGTCGCCACCTGGTCGAGGGCCACCGTTGGGCGGAAGAACGCGCTGAGCAGTTTCAGGTAGAGTGCGCTGGCGATGGACGAGTTCGGATCCGGCTCGAAGGCGCGCGATCGCGACAGCAGCGACGCGAACGACAGGAGGCTGTCCACCATCACGCTGCGTTCCTGGCCATCGCGTCGCACGATCACGTCGCCGCGCAGGTTGTCCACCGTCGCGCCGGCGGCGATGCCTTCCGACAGCCAGCGCGCGTACGCGCGGCGCACGGCGTCCAGCATCGCGCGCCGCCGCGCCGAGGAGACGAGGTAATCGGCTTCCGCCGGCGTGAGCGTCACACCCTGCAGACCCGCCGCCGCGATGACGGCCGTCCGTTGGGCGCCCGCCGTGGCGTGCGCCGCGGCGCCGCGC
>DAHUXU010000274.1 GCA_027307005.1 Gemmatimonadota bacterium | reverse complement strand
TGCGACCGGTCGGGGAGCGATGGCCCAACCGATTCGCCATCCCGTCATTGCGTATGCTTTGGCGACGCCGTCGACGAGGATGACTCGGTCTCGCGCGCCCGCGACCTCGAGGATGGACGTTGCGACGCCGGCGTACGCGATGCGCCGATAGATTTCGTCGCTAATGACCCACCAGCCCCGTTCATCGGCGAGGGCGAGGATGGATTCGAGCTCAGCGCGATCGTACACTGCGCCGGTCGGGTTGCAGGGGGAGTTGAGCATCACTCCCTTGGTTGCCGGCGTTGCCGCTTGGGCGAGGGATTCCGCGTTCACTTTGAGTCCGTTGTCCGGGTCGCCCATGACCGGCACCGCGTCTGCGCGCGCGAGCGTGACCATTTCGTAGTAGCTCGTCCAGCTTGGCGTGGGGATGAGCACTTCGTCGCCCGGTCCGAACAGTACGAAGCACGTGTTGAACAGTGATTGCTTGGAGCCGGTTGAGACGACGATATCACTGGGCGTCACACGATCGTCACCGTGATAGTCGGCATTGGCTTGCGCGGCGATTGCTTCGCGCAGGGGCAAGATTCCTTCGGTGGCTGTGTAGTGCGTGGCGCCGGCATCTATGGCTCGCTGCGCTGCGCGACGAATGAATTCGGGCGTGTCGAAATCCGGTTCGCCGGCGCCCAGGTCGATGACGCGACGTCCTGCCGCGCGCAGCGCTTTCGCGCGAGCGGAGACGGCGATGGTGGCGGATTCTTTGAGCTGGGCGATGTTCGGCGACGGCACGAATGTGCGGCGAACGGTCATCTCGGGCACTGCGACTTCCTGTGTTGGAGGGCGGATGGCTCGTCTGCTATACTTTAGTTGCGTCGCGCTCGTGACGCCATTGAAAATTCGAGGAGCGACGTCTTGGAGCATGGGAACGCGGAACCGGCGCGCGAGCGAGTGAATGTCTCGCGCAATCAGAATGTCATGTACGTGCTGCCGAGCGATTCGGCGGCCATTGGCGAGTTCATGGGCCCGGTGCTCGAGCAGATTGCTGCTCTCGAGACAGCGGATCAGGTGATACGTGGACCGCGGGTCGTGGTGGTTACGCCCGATGGCGAGAGTGCGGTAGCGATCGGCCGGGCCATCCTGGAGTCGGGCGCGGATGAGGATGCGCCGCGCGCTGTGGTCGCGACGAGTGCGGCGCGAGCGGCGCGATTGCTTGCGGCGCGGCAGGCGCCAATTGTGGTTGGCCCGGGCGACCAGCTGTTGGAGTTGGTGAGGCGTGCGGCGCTCAAGCTCGACGATGTGCGGGCGGTGGTGATTGCATGGGCTGATCTTCTGGTCGACGCGGGCGGAACGCCGGCGCTCGAGGCGCTCATGGGCGAGATGCCGAAGGATTCGGCGCGCACGGTGGTCGCGACGCGGAGCACGCCCGAGGTCGAGGTTCTCGTCGAGCGTTATGCTCGTCGCCCGCGCCGGGTGTTGGCGGGGGAGATGTCCGAGGCGCCGGTGTCGCTCGCGGTGCGGTACATCGTGACGGGTCGGGGCGCCGATGCGCGCGGCGTTGCGTTGCGCGGTGTACTGGATGCGCTCGACGCACCGAGCGCGGCGATCTTCGTACGATCTGCCGAGAGTGCGCGCGAGGTGCGGGACGTGCTGCGGACCTTGGGCTACGGCGAGGATGACGCGGTGCGGGTGGTGCGCGAGGCGCCGTCATCGGCGGCGCTGGTGGTCTTGTACGATTTTCCGTCATCGCGGTCGGAGTTGGAGGCACTCGCTGCATCGGCGCCGAGCCAGGTAGTGGCGATGGTGCAACCGCGGCAGTTGCCGGCGCTGGTGTCGCTGGCCGGCGGCGGGCAGTTGTCGTCATTTTCGCTCGATGCGTCGATTTTGGCGGCGCGGTCGAGCGACGCGCGGTTGCGGGACGAGCTGCGTGCGGTGCTGGCGGCGGGGCTGCCGGTGCGGGAGCTCATGGCGATCGAGCCATTGTTCGGCGACTTCGATGCGGCGTCGGTGGCGGCGGCGGCGCTGGTGGTGCTCGAGCGCGAGCGGCGGCGGCCGCCGGCCATGCCCAACGCTGCGCCTAACTTGGCGCCCAACGCTGCGCCCAACGCTGTGCCTAACGCAACGCCGGGTAGCGAGGCGCCACCGCCGCGCACCGCCCCGGCCGGCGGCCCGGCGCGCGTCTTCGTCAACGTCGGCGAACGCGACGGCGTGTCGGCCCGCGATCTCGTCGGCGCGATCGCGAACGAGTCGGGTCTGGCCGGATCGCGCATCGGCCGCATCGAAATCCGGGAGAACCACTCGATCGTCGAGCTGGATGCCGCCGACGCCGCGCGCGCGATCGAAGCGCTCGCCGGCGTCAACATCCGTGGTCGCCGCGTGAACGCGCGACTCGACCGCGAGCGCCCGCCGCGCGACGGCGCGCCGCGCGGCGAACGGCGCGACCGGGAAGACCGGGGGGAACGCCGAGAACGCCCGGCACGAGGCGCAGCCGGCGGCTCCGTTGGGCGTCCCCGCGGCAGTTTCCCGCGACGCCCCGGCACGCGCGATCGCGGACCCTCGCGACGGCGCGACGAGTGAGCGACCTGGGCTCTCTCCCCGGACAGATGCGCTCCGGATGGATCGAAGTCATCGCCGGCGTGATGTTCAGCGGCAAAAGCGAAGAGCTCATTCGGCGCGTGCGTCGCGCGATCATCGCCAGGAAGAAAGTGCAGGTGTTCAAGTCACATTTGGATGATCGCTACAGCGGGGCGCTCACGGTGGTGAGTCACGACGGCCGGAGTGTCGAGGCCGAGCCCGTCGATGCATCCCTGCAGATCGCGCAGCGCATCAGCCCGCTCGTCGATGTCGTTGCGATCGACGAAGCGCAATTCCTCGATGCGGGTGTCGTCGAGCTCGCAACAGCGCTGGCCACGCGCGGTATTCGCGTCATCGTCGCCGGCACCGAGACGGATTTCCGCGGCGAACCATTCGGCGCGATGCCGCAGCTCATGGCAGTTGCCGAGATCGTCGACAAATTACACGCGATCTGCGTCATCTGCGGCGGAGCAGCAAGTCGAAATCAACGACTCCTGGGCGGCAAGCCGGCCCGCTACGATTCGCCCACCATCATGGTCGGCGGACACGAGTCGTACGAGGCGCGCTGCAGACACTGTCATCAGGTTCCCCGTCGCGACGACGAACAGGTGCCGCTGCTGTAGCTGCGCGAACGTTAGAACACTCATAACGTTCTCGTCGCGGCCGGTTGACAGCGAGACGCGGCGTGCCCTACCTTGGCCGCTCGTCTCGACCTATGCCCAACACACGCTCGACATGAACCGAATCGCCCGATCCGGGTTGGCCGCCGTTGCGCTGCTTGCGTCCGCATGCATGAAAGACGCGCCCGTGGGGCCGCATGCCGCGAGCGTCGCGCTCAGCGTCCAATTCCAGAACGGCACGCCCGGCGAAGCGATCCGTGTGTCCATCGCATCCTTCGTCCCCGACTCGGAGCAAGCGCTCGACTCGCTGTTCAACGGCACGTTCCCCGTCACGTCGGCAACGCAGAATCTCACGGTTCAGTTCGATCTGTCGTCGTGCATCAATCGATTCCCACCCGATAATCTGGGACCGTTCTGCGAGATCGAAGTCAGCCTCGAGTTGCTGAACAATGGCGTGGTGCAGGACCAGCAGTTCCTTGGCACGATGGTAGTTCGGCCCGGTCAGGTCGTCGCTGCACAACCAGTCGTCCTCACCGCGGGTAATAATTCACCAGTGATCACGACCCTCGACACCGCACGCGTCGTCGAGCCGAGCCTGATTCGCTACCATCTGACCGGGAGCGACCGCGACGGTGATCTGACCTCGCTCGAGGCAACGGATTTCGTGAACGGCAATCCGGACATCGAGTCGCCGTACACGTTTTTCCCGCCGCTGGCGACGGTCGACGGAATCTTCTATGCGTTTCAGACGACGTTTGCCGGCGCGAACGAGATCGCCGTGAGTTTGTCCGACTCGAAGTTCAACTCGAGTGCACTGGACTCGGTGCCGGCGTTGCCCCCGATCGGCGACGTGTTCCTCGACAGTTTGAGTGTCGACACCACCGCCGATTCGATTCTGGTCAACGTGAATCCGCAGGTGGATAGTCTCGAGCTCGTCTTCCTCGACGAGACATCGTCCGG
>DAHUXU010000420.1 GCA_027307005.1 Gemmatimonadota bacterium | reverse complement strand
GGGCGCCACCGGGCCGCCTAACGCAGCCAGCAGCGGCTCGGCGTCGCCGTACGAGATCGGAAGCCCCGGATTCTTGGTGATCGTCTGCGCGTCGGCCCGCGACAACCGCTTGGCATCGTGCGTCGCGCCCACGCCGGGCGTGAGCGGGTCGCCCGGATAGAGCTGCATTTCCATCACGCTGCCCCGCTGCACACCCTCGCGCGGACGGTACGGTCCCTTCGGATACGTGTCGCCCTGGCCATAGCCGTCGTCGGCCGGATCCGAATAGATGAGACAGCCCACTGCCCCGTGTTCCGCCGCGACCATCGGCTTCACGCCGCGCCACGAGTTGCCGTAGCGGGCGATGACGATTGCGCCCTTCACCGACACGCCGTGGCGCTCGAGCTCGTCGTAGTCGGCCGGCAGACCGTAGTTCACGTACACGAGCGGCGCCGTGACGTCGCCGTCCGCGGAATATGCGTTGTACGTGGGCAGCTGCTCGGCGTGCTGCGACGAGGTCGGATCGCCCGGCACCGTGGGTTCGAGCAGCGACGCACGAAAATGCGTCGGCCCAACCAGCTCTACGAGACGCTCCTTCGGCGTCGGGAACAACACCTCGAACCGTTCGATGTGCGCGTCGAGTCCCCACGATTTGAAGTGGGCCAGGATCCATTGGGCGTTCGCGCTGTCGTACGGCGAGCCGACGTGGTGCGGCCGCGCCGAGAGGTGGCGCATGTAGGCGCGCTCGCTGTCCGGCGACGGAATCGCCTTGAACTTGGTTTCCCAGTCGCGTTCGGCACGGGCGCCGGCGGCGGAGAATCCCGTTAGGCCGCCGGGCGGCGTGGAAGGCGTGGAGGCCGGGAGCAGCGTCAACCCGCAGGCGAGAGCAATAAGAGGTGTGAGTCGCATGCGCTGGATTCTGTCACGTAGGTCGCGAGAACGCCAGTTCCAGCGTGTCGCCGGGACCGACGGCCTCCCACTGCGCGAACACCGCCGCCCTGAGCGCGCGGACGCGCGCGATGTCGTCATCGGTCAACGGCGGCAGCGGCATCCGGGCGCGCTCGGGCCGTGTGCTCGACGCATAGCGCTCGCCCTGCTCACGCAACTCGGACCCCGACCAGTCGCGGCCCATCCGCAGTTCCATCTCGAACACCCCGACGACGAGCTCGGCTTCACGCGCCTCGCGCGGAATGTCGCCCTTGGCGGTTTCGAAATCGGCGATCTCCCATCCGTCGGCGATCAGCCCGTAAAAGCCCTGGCGGTAGCCGAGCGTGGTCTCGACCGCATAGTGCGTCAGGTCGTGGGTGGGAAAGAACGCGCCTAACGGGCCGACCTGGCGCTGCCAGGTGACCGAGCCGTCGGCGCGAACGCACGTCAGCGCGGCGGACCCATCCGTCGCGCGCTTGATGCGGATGAGCAAGTCGGGCATGGGGCGATCAGAATGGTTTGTCGGGGAGCTCGAGATCCGCCAACCGAGGCTTCTGCTCGGCCACGGTGCAGCGGCCGGCTCCAGACAAGCTAGTCGGCGGCGGCTGAGTTTGTGACTGCGGCAATGGCGAACTGTACAGGACGACTCTGCGCCACCGCTCGCCATTGAACACGTGCGCAAGTCCCCCGATGCGACAGCGCGTCCCGATTCGCGACGCCACCGACCGCGCGATGCCTTACGCAAGCCGGACTAACGTGCCACGGTCTGGCGCGAACGTCAGATACTCCTATCTTCGAAACCGGTGTCACCCCGCACCGCCACACTCGGAATCGAGGACCGCGCACAGATGCAGCTGATCATCGCCGTACCGGCGTATCGTGTCGCCAGGGTGCGGAACGTGGCGCCATCGGGGTGCGCCGCCGTCGTCGTGGACCAGCTCGTCCAGCTCGAGGACGCGATGCGCGCGAACGGCGCCGACATTGCCGTCCTCGATCCGCTGCTCGACCAATCGCTGGACGAGCCGCAGCTGGTGCAGACCGTACGCCGCCACGCGTGCGTCCGCTGGCTGCTGTACACGCAACTGCGGCCGGAGACGGCGCGTCTGCTGCTCGACCTCGGCGGCGCCGGCGTCCGCAGCGCGGTCTTCGCCGGCGTCGACGACTCGACCCACCACCTGTCGGCTGCGTTAGGCGAGCTCGTTCGCGCATCCATCACCCATCGCGCGCAGGAGCGCCTCGTGGCGCTGCTCGCACCGCTGCCGCGCCGGCTGCGCGCGGCCGTCGAGCAGTGCATCCACGATGACGACGCGCGTGCCGACGTCTCCGTGATCGCGACGCGCGCCTGTATGACCCGCCGCACCGTGGAACGACACTTCATGCGCGCCGGGCTGCCGACGCCCAAGATCATTCTGCGCGCCGCGCGCGTGCTCACGGCGTATCGCCTGCTCTACGACGGCACCCGCACCTGCGACGGCGTGGCCAAGACGTTGGGCTACGGCAAAGTGAGTACGCTGCGCGCCGACCTCAAGCGCACGTTCGGCGTGCACGCGCGCGCATTGCAGGATGCGCCCGCGCCGGAAATGGCGATCGAGGCCTTGCTCGACGCGCCCGTGTCGCGCCCAACGGGCGACACGGTGGACGCGCCGCGGGCAGCTGCGGTGCGTTAGGCTAGCGGCCGCCGGCGCCGTGATACGTCACGCGCCACACGCGCCCGTGCGCATCGTCGGCAATGTAGAGCGCGCCGTCGGGACCAACGGCGAGGCCGGCGGGCCGATGCGCCGCCGCATCCGGCTGCTTGTTCGCTCCGGCGAACCCATCGGCGAAGATCTCGTACGGGGCACTGACGGTGTCGCCCTGGAACGGCACGAAGGCCACCAGGTAGCCCGCTTGCGGCAGCGGCGCGCGATTCCACGAGCCGTGGAACGTGATGAATGCCCCGCCCTTGTAGTGCGATGGGAATGACGAGCCGCCGTAGAACGTGAGGCCATCCGGCGCCCAGTGTCCGGGAAAGAATTCGACCGGCCCGCGCTTGGTCGTGCAGACGCCTTCTTTCTTCCCGTCGCCGCCGTACTCGGGCGCGAGCATCAGCTTCTTCTGCGAGCCATCGAAGTAGCAGTAGGGCCAGCCGTAGTCGGCGCCCTTCTCGATGTGCAGCAGTTCTTCCGCTGGCAGCTCGGCGCTCTGCTCGTTGGTGTAGCGTTCCGGCCAGTTGCCCGCCAATTGATCGCGGCCGTGCTGGGTCGAGAACAGCTCTCCGTTAGGCGTGAAGGCGATGCCGACGGCGTTGCGGATGCCGGTGGCGTACCGCGCCGACGGCGAGAACCGCTGGCCGGTGCGGTTGCCGTCGAAGCGCCAGATCCCGCCGCGCGTCGCGAGCTCCGTGCACGGCATGTGGCCTGGGGAATGGAGCGTGCGGTCTCGCACCTGGCATGCGTTGGTGGCCGAGCCCATCTCGACGAAGATCGCGCCGGAGGAATCGATGGCGAAGGCGTGCATCGGATGGTTGCCGCCTAACGGCATGCCGGACACGATGACGGCCGGTTTTCCCGTGGGCACGATGCCGGCGCTGGGCAGCGTGTAGCGCTCGATCCGGTCGGACTCTTCGGCGTAGAGGTAGGTGCCGTGCATGGCGATGCCGGTGCCGCCGTGCCCGCCGGCTTTGGCGCTGTCGCCGAAGGCGTCGATGACATCGGCGTGCCCATCGCCGGTGGTGTCGCGGAGCGCGACAATGGCGCCGCCCGTCCAGGCGCTGTCATTGTTGCCGCCTTCGCCGCCCCGACGCGGGTGCCACGTGTTCACGTATACGACTCCGTTAGGCGCAACCACCAGGTGGCGCGGGTGGTCGAGCTTGTCGGCGAACACCGAGGCGCAGAACCCCGGGGGCAGCGTGATGCCGCCGTTGCCGGCGTCGCATCCTTTGGGCGTTGCGTTCGCCGCCGCCGTCGTCGAGTCGCCCGTGGACTTCGGCGCTTTCTGCGACCCGCCGCAGGCCATCACCGCGACGGTCGCGAGCGCGATGCCCGTCGCGCGTCCCCGCCGGCTTCTCATCCCCGCTCCCGCGAAATCCCGCATGGCCGATCCTCGACGTGTTGGATGTTCGACATCGCGAAACCGCCGACGCGGCGATCTCCCGTCGGACGCACGAGAATCTACATCGCGGTCGCGGGCCCGTCAGGATTAGAGCCGAGCGCGGTCCGAGCGGAGCGGCTCCGTGCGACTCCTCTGGAGCCTGACTCCCGCACGGGGCTCTGCAGTGGACAGACCGACACGGAGGAGTACCTTACGTCTGTTGCGGGCCCTTAGCTCAGTTGGTTAGAGCAGCGGACTCATAAGACCAGGAAGGGTGCTCAGTTAGGCTCATGAGCGCCCTTCTTCCTTTCTACGTGGGCCT
>DAHUXU010000269.1 GCA_027307005.1 Gemmatimonadota bacterium | reverse complement strand
CGCAACCGTGTACTGTCCCAGACGACTCCGCATCCGCCGCGAGACCGTAATCGCCACCGCCTGCAACGACCCGCCAAAACAGCGCCGATTGTAGTCCTCGTGCGCCTTCGCGAGCTCGGCGAGAATGACGGCGTCTTCCCGGCGCGGACGCGCCAATCGCCGTACACGAACCGATCCGTCATCCCGCGGCGCGTGTTCCACGATCACGCGCTCCGCCTCGCGCCTCGCGCGACGCGTCCTGCCGCCAACGAACACCACGATCGCGCGCCACACGTGCGCGGGCGCCGACAGATACCCCTCCTGCACCCGAAGCAGGCGGCCGCGAACGCTCACCATCACCGTGCGATTCTTCGTCAACTCGCAGCGCTCGATCCGCGAATGCAGGCCGAGCGAGCGCAATCGCCGCAGCAGCGAGTCGCCATCAGCCGGCGGCGCATCGAACCGTAGCTCCAACTGTGTTGCCGCGTCGTGCAGCAGTCGAGTGATCACCGCTCGAACGTGTATGTAGGTCCGTCGCCGAATGCGCGGTCGTGTTCGTTCCAGATCAGCGGGTGCACGACGATGCGACCGGGATCGATTGCGATGAGATTGATCGACGACGGCCGGCCGCCGCGCGACCGGTCCGAGACGGTCCCGGCCGTCGAAACCACGGTGCCGCCGCCCGGATGTTCGACGAAGTGGATGGCTTCCTGATGATCGTGTCCGCACATCACCAGATCCACGCCCAACGACTCGAACGCGCCTAACGCAGTGCGTCGATGCGCCAGGCCGTAGCGCCGGGACAGCTGCCCTTTGAGCGGATTGTGATGCATCACGATCGCACGACGATCGCCGGCCGGGGACGCCTCGAATGCGCGCCGCGCGTGCTCGACCTGGCCCGGTTCGAGATTGCCGACCACGCCGATGTCGCGCGGATTCCACGTCAGCGTGTGCGTCTGGACGCCGTGCGCGGTGTTGAGTCCCACGAACGTCACGCCGGGCACCCGCAGCACCGGCTCGAGGTCGGCCGACACATAGCGTCGGTAATTCGCGAACATCGCCGTGCGCATACCGATACCGAGGGGCGCCCGCCACCACTTCACATCGTGGTTTCCCGGAACGACGATCGTCGCGCTCACACGAGCCGCATCGCGCAAGAATGCCCGCGCGCGCTGAAACTCGCCGGGTCTCGCTCGCTGCGACATGTCACCGGAGATGGCGACCACGTCGAAGCGCTTCGTCTGAATCAGTTGTTCAATGGCATCGACCTGCTCGGGGACGGCCGGCTTCCCGAAGTGCACGTCGGACACGTGGAGAACCGTCGTCACGACGCCCTCGCGCCGGTCGCGGCCGCGAGGTCCGACGCGGAGACACGCGCTATCGGAGTCCCCATGCGCTCCAGCTCACGGGGCTGATACCAAGTCGGCCAGGTGCTCCGCAAAGCTCGCCGCCAGGCCGCGCGAAAACTTCGCCGCAGGTTCGCTCGCGACATCGCCCATCCACACGATGCGCTCTTGTCGCGCGTCGAACATGACCATCCGCACCACCGCGCGCTCCTCACCGGGGCCCGCACCCACAAATCGCACTTCGATCGGGAACAACACGTACCGGCAATCATCCTCGAACGCCACCAGTGTGCGAAGTTGGGAGGCCAGCGGCTCCGGAACCATGTCCGGAACAGACTTCATCGGCGGACGAAGCCATTCGGCCGCCAGATCGTACACATCGGGCGCGTACGGCGCATTGCGCCGTGCGACCTCAGCCAATTGATGCGGGAACACCCACATCCGCCCGATCCGATCGCGATTTCGCAACGCAAACGCGATCTCGCCATCGACATCGTCCAGGAACGCCTTCCGATCGGTGATCTGTCCCGCCCAACCGAGCGAATCATCCGTCCGCAGATAATGTGTTGGGATGACCAGCACGCGGCGCGTCGCATACGGCGACAGAGGACGTCCGACAGTCGGTGCGATTGTCTGCGCTGCCAGCTGCGCCGCGCTCGCGCATACCGCGAGAGCACCGACGACCACCAGAAAGGGCTTCACACGAGTCCTGGGCTGAGATGGGAGAAACTTACCTAGAGGGAGACGATCCGTGCACCGCCGCGTCTCCGGACGTCGCGTTCAAACTCTTGTCGGCGGCTGGTGCGACGCGCAGAATCCCGCACATGCAGAAGGTCCTTTCAGGCGTAGCATGGGTCGTGGTCGCCTGCATCGGTGCCGGCGCACTGGCCTGGCTCGCGCTCTCGCACGGAGAAACGGTCAACGCGGCGTGGCTGGTCACCGCCGCGGTCTGCACGTTCGCCGTCGGCTACCGGTTCTACTCCAAGTTCATCGCCTCGCGCGTGTTCGCTCTCGACGCGCGCCGCGCCACGCCGGCCGTTCGTCTCGAGGACGGTCGCGACTTCGTTCCCACCAATCGCTGGATCGTCTTCGGTCATCACTTCGCGGCCATTGCCGGTCCGGGTCCGCTCGTTGGGCCCACGCTGGCGGCGCAATTCGGATTCCTTCCCGGCGCGCTCTGGATCATCATCGGCGTGGTGTTCGGCGGCGCGGTGCAGGATTTCGTGATTCTCGCCGCATCCGTGCGCCGGGACGGCCGCACGTTGGGCCAGAAGGCCAAGGATGAGATCGGTCCCACTGCCGGATTCACGGCGCTCGTGGCCGTCCTCGGCATCATGATCATCTTGATTTCCGTGCTCGGCCTCGTCGTGGTGAACGCGCTCAAGGCGAGCCCGTGGGGCACCGTGACGATCGGCCTCACGATCCCGATCGCGCTTCTGTTAGGCGTGTACCTGCGCTGGATCCGGCCGGGACGCGTGCTCGAGGCAACGTTCCTCGGTCTCGTGCTCCTCGGCGTTGCGCTCTATGCCGGACAGTGGGTGGCCGCGAGTCCCGCCCTCGCTCCCATCTTCACGCTCGACGGCAGGACGCTCGCCATCCTGGTCATGGCGTACAGCTTCGCGGCGTCCGTTGTCCCGGTGTGGCTCCTGCTCGCGCCGCGCGACTACCTCTCGGCCTTCGTCAAGATCGGCGTCGTGATCGCGCTTGCGTTAGGCATCCTCATCGTGCTGCCGCCGCTCCGCATGCCGTCGCTCACCCGCTTCGTCGACGGCACCGGCCCGATCTTCGCCGGCAAGGTCTTTCCGTTTGCGTTCATCACCATCGCGTGCGGCGCGGTCTCCGGATTCCACGCGCTGATCGCCTCCGGCACCACGCCCAAGCTGCTCGAGCACGAAACCGACGCACGCGCCATCGGGTATGGCGGCATGCTGATGGAAGCGCTCGTCGGCGTCATGGCGCTCATCGCCGCGTGCGTGCTCACGCCCGGCGTGTACTTCGCGATCAATGCGCCCACCGGGTTGCTGGGCCCCACGGCGGCGACGGCCGCGCATGCCATCTCCAGCTGGGGCTTCACGCTCGATCCCGCAGCGATGCAGCACCTGGCAACGCAGGTGGGCGAGAAGACGCTGCTCTCGCGCACCGGCGGCGCGCCCAGCCTCGCCGTCGGCATGGCGCAGCTCTTCACCGGCGTGTTGGGCGGCTCCGAGGCGATGGCGCTCTGGTACCACTTCGCCATCATGTTCGAGGCGCTCTTCATCCTCACCACGCTCGACGCCGGCACCCGCGTCGGACGCTTCATGCTCCAGGACCTCGGCCGCTACGTCTGGGAACCGTTCGGCCGCGTGTCGTGGTATCCGGCCGTCGTGCTGTCCAGCGCCATCTTCGTCGCCATGTGGGGACACTTCCTCTGGCAGGGCGTCATCGATCCGTTAGGCGGCATCAACTCGTTGTGGCCGCTGTTCGGGATCTCCAACCAGCTGCTCGCCGCCGTCGCGCTCTGCGTCGGCACCACCGTCATCATCAAGAGCGGCAAGGCGCGCTATGCGTGGGTCACGATCACGCCGCTCGCCTGGCTCGCCGTGGTCACGCTCACCGCGGGCTGGCAGAAAATCTTCTCGCCCGCGCCGCGCCTGGGATTCCTCGCCCACGCGCGGTCGCTCGCGCAAGGCCCGCACGCCGCCGACACCGGTCGCCTCATTTTCAACGACCGTCTCGATGCCGCGGTCGCCGCATTCTTCATGATCGCTGTCCTGGTGATTCTCATCGAGTCCGCGCGCGAATGGATTCTCGTCCTGCGCGGCGATCGACCTGCTGCCAGCACCGAAGTCCCCTTCGAACCGACGGCCCTCGCCTCATGATGCAACCCGCTCCCGCCATGCGCCGCCCACTGCTCTCCCTCGCCCTGTTCGCCGCCGTGGCGATTCCAGGCGCGATGCCCCTCGCCGCGCAGGATACGTCCACCTTCGCGCTCGACATCCCGAACATCATGCGCGGCGAGGAAGTCGTCGGACGCATGCCCGAGCGCATCCGTTGGTCGCCCGACAGCAAGTGGATCTACTTCTACTGGCTGCCGCCCGGCAGCGACTGGCGCGATCGCCCCGCGCCCTATCGCGTCCGCGCCGTGGCCGGCGCCAAACCCGAACGCCTAACGGACGCCCGGATGGACAGCGCCGGCCCCATCGTCGAGCCGGGCAGCCTCTCCCACGACGGACGCCTCCGCGCCGTCGCCTACCAGGGCGACATCTACGTCGTCGATGTCAAAACCCAAACGGTACGCCGTCTCACCAACACCGAAGCCCGCGAGACCGACCCCCAGTTCGATGTCGGCGACGGCCGCGTGTTCTTTACGCGCGACGACAACGTGTTTGCCGCCGACCTGCACACTGGGCTCGTCCAGCAGCTCACCGATGTCCGTCCGGGACCGGCGCCACGAGAAGATTCGGCGAACTCGCCGCAGCGCAAAGCGCTCGAGGCAGACCAGAAGCGCCTCTTCCAGGTGATTCGCGACGAGTATCGCGCCGACAGCATCGCCAAGGCCGAGAAGGCGCGCGCCGAAGGCATCCGCGGCAAGCCGCTGTATCTGTTGAAAGATGAGCACGTGAGCCAGCTCGCGATCTCGCCTAACGGCAAAGCCGTGCTGCTCATCACCAGGATCGCGTCCGAGCGCTCGCGACCCACCGAGGTGCCCAAGTGGGTCACCAAGAGCGGATACGTCGAAGACATCAAGGGTCGCGACAAGGTTGGCGACTCGCAGGACAGCGGCCGCGTCGCCCTCGTCAGCCTGCCCAGCGGCAACGCGCGTTGGCTGCACGCCATTCCCGGCGACTCGATTGCCAACCCCGGCCTCATCCGCATGCTCGGCTGGAACGACGACGGCTCGCGCGCGCTGCTGTTCACGGTGCGCTCAGACTATAAGGAGCGCTACATCGAGACCGTCGCCGAGGACGGCCGCATGGACACGGTCGACGTCCTCCGCGACACCGCCTGGATCGAGGGTCCGTGCTTCGGCTGCGGCGGCTGGTACGACAACGGCAAACGCGCCTGGTTCGTGTCGGAAGCCGACGGCTGGGCGCATCTCTACAGCGTCAACGCCGATGGGAGCGGCCGCACGCAGCTCACCAAGGGCAAGTGGGAAGTGCTCGACGCCGTGCTGTCGCCCGACAAGAAGGAGTTCTGGATGCACACGAGCGAGCCGTCGCCGTACGAGCGCCAGTTCTTCCGCATGGCCGTCACCGGCGGGGCGCGCGAGCGGATCACCGCCGCCAAGGGCGGCCACGACGTCACCGTTTCGCCGAACGGCCTGCTCCTGGCCGACGTCTACTCCGCGTCCAACCGGCCGCCGGAGCTCTTCGTCGCGACCTTCCGCGCCGGCGCATCGCTGGCGCAGCTCACGGTGTCGCCCACCAAAGCGTGGCTCGCGTATCACTGGATCGACCCGCAGATCATCCAGATTCCGGCGTCGGATGGCGTCATGATTCCCGCGCGCATCTATCGCCCCCAGGATCTGGGCGCGCAGCCTAACGGAGCCGCCGTCATCTTCGTCCACGGCGCCGGCTACCTGCACAACGTCGTCGACTATTGGTCCAGCTATTATCGCGAGTACATGTTCAACCAGTTCCTCGCCACCAAAGGCTACGTCGTGCTCGACGAGGACTACCGCGGCTCCGCCGGCTACGGCCGCGATTGGCGCGTCGCGATCTATCGTCACATGGGCGGACGCGATCTGCAGGACGAGGTCGACGCCTCGCGCTACCTGGGCGCCAAGTTCGGCATTCCGCCGCAGCGCGTCGGCATTTACGGCGGCAGCTACGGCGGCTTCATGACCCTCATGGCCATGTTCACCGAACCCAAGCACTTCGGCGCCGGCGCCACGCTCCGCGCGGTCACCGACTGGTCGCACTACAATCACTGGTACACGATGCGGATCCTGAATCTGCCGGACAAAGACACCGTCGCGTACCACCAGTCGTCGCCGATCTACTTCGCGCAGGGGCTCCAG
>DAHUXU010000369.1 GCA_027307005.1 Gemmatimonadota bacterium | reverse complement strand
CATCAGTCTCTATCCGATGTACAGTTGGAAAGGCGTCCCGGATGATGGCGGACTGTTTTTTAACCGCGGTGCGACGTTTACCTATCACAACAGCACAGCAAGTATTCTCTGGCCCGCGCGAAACAGCAGCGCTTACCGGCGGTACGTCGCTCCGATGGAGGCCCCGAGTTGGTTCGGATCCCTCACGTCGATGTCCACTACAGACGCCGGCACGCAGTACATGCGGAACCGCTATTACGATCCAGTGGCTGGACGCTTCACGCAGGAGGATCCGCTCGGACTAGTTGGCGGCCTTAACACGTACGGATATGGCAATGGCGATCCTGCAAACTATTCCGACCCACTCGGTCTCTGTCCTCAATGCGTGATTGCCGCGAGTATCGAATTCACGATCAAGTATCCACGGGCTGCTGCTGCGTTGGCGCTTTTTGTGAGCCGAGAGGAGGAAGGTTTCAATTGCGCGTCTAATCCTAGCTGCACTGCGCCGCCGGAAATGGGTGGAACCGGTTGGCTTCTTGGCAAGGTTGCGATGGTGCTGCCGTCCGCACACGTTCCAGTTGCAGCCGTCGGTGACGCTGCAGCGGCAAGCGACGCCGCGGATGCACTGACTGTTGCCGATGAGTCGTCCGAGACAACTACGACTACGGAGGTCACGCGAAAGAATCCGGGCGCGGATGGTGCTACTTCTCGGCATATCATTGAGCGTGATGCAAAGGGCGCAACTCGCTCGGTAACGCACCAGGTCGAACGGAACGGCGACGTAGTTCACCAACATCAAACGCACATCGGCAAGTACGGCGGGAAGCGGCGGTTCCCGGACCCTTGGGTCCAACATCCGACCATCGACAAACCATGACGCAGCCACAGAGAGCGTTGGCCATCGTGACGCACGTACAGAAGGCTCTGGAGGACCGGCGAGCCGAGTTGCTGGCGCTAGGTGTGCGCGCCGAGCTTATCGAACCGCAAGCGCTGGATTCTCCCGCATCGAGTACTACGGAAGTAGCAATTTATTTCTGGAAGGAAGCGACGTTAGTGGACGTACTCGAGTTTCCGATAGACGGTAGTAGCCAACAGCCGGTAAGCGTAGCGGAAACAACAAAATGGTTTGATGACGCGTTGAGAGATGTTATTCGACGAGTTGAGTCAGGTTTGGCGGGCCTATAGCGAAGGCAGTCGGCGTTCAGCGATATTCACGAGACTGGACATACGACGATCCGAGTCTGCTCGGGAGGTGGGTCAGGCAGCACTATTGACCAGATCGTCGAACAGAGCGTGGTAAGTTGCGACAGGGCGTTTACGCTCCTTGGGGAACCATTTTGCTTCCCGAATTCGGACTGGACCTATGAGAACTTCGATCACGAATTCTTCCATCAGATCCAATGGGGCGCCGGCCCACTAGGAAAGCTCTGCACAGGATGAATAAGACGAGTATTCCGTATTGATCGGCATGTCGTTAGGCACTCAGGGCGGCGATCGGTGGTCGGTGCGCCGGCCGATGTCCCCCAGCGGTTGGTGGCATCACGCTGCCAAAGCCCGCTCCGTCGCCGCGTCGCGTTAGGTGAGGCACGGCGTCGCCCCGCGCGGCAGGAGCGGCCGCCGCACCAAGTAGAGATTGGCCAACGCAAACATCGTATAGGCGCGCACGAGATTCTTGTGGAGGCCTCGGTACCGCGAGACGGAACACGCCCAACTGAGCGCGTTAGCCCATTCACGCGCCCTCGCCCACAGCCTGGTGCGCCGCGCGCAGATCGTGCTGCGCTCGGCGGCCGGCGACTCGAACACGGCGATCGCGCGCCGGTTCGGCGTGAGCGTGCCGCTCGTGTCGCTCTGGCGGAAGCGCTATCGCGCCCACGGCCTGGCCGGCCTCTATCACGCGCCACGATCGGGACGGCCGCGGACGCACGCGGATGAGGCGGTGGCCCGCATGCTCAAGACCGTCGTGCAGACGAAACCCGCGCACGCGACGCACTGGACGGTTCGCGATACGGCCGACGAGAGTCGCATCAGCAAGAGCAGCGTCCATCGCTATTTCACGCTCTTTGGCGTCCAGCCCCACCGGACGCGGACCTTCAAGATTTCGCCGGATCCGTTTTTTGTCGAGAAGGTGCGCGACATCGTCGGCCTCTATCTCCATCCGCCGACGAAGGCGCTCATGCTCTGCGTCGATGAGAAGAGTCAGATTCATGTAGAAGAACACCCAAATTCGGGTGTACTTACACACTCGCCGACCAGAAGCTCGCGATCCAGGTGCCCCGCGTCCGCGATCGCCGAGCGCAGTGTGAAGTCCCGCTGGCGACATATGCCACGCTCCAGACGCCCCGCGCCGGCGATGTGGGCCTCTTTCGCCGAGTGTTAGGCGGCATCTCGTGCCGGGAGTACGAGGCCGCGGCGGAAGCGGTGCCCGAGGCGTTCGGGCTCGCGCGGTCGAGCGTGTCGCGTCGCTTTATCCGCGCGAGTGCGCAGGAGCTGCGCCGGCTGCAGGAGCGACGGCTGGACGATGCCGAGTGGGCGGCGTTGATCCTCGATGGCAAGGCCTTCGCCGGCGATGCCCTCGTCGTGGCGTTAGGCGTGACCGCTACCGGCGAGAAACGCATCCTGGGGCTCGTGCAGACGGCGAGCGAAAACAAGCGCGTCATTGCGGCCTTCCTGCGCGCGCTCGGGGAGCGCGGCTTCCCGCTCGACCAGCGGCTCTTGGTGGTCCTCGACGGATCAAAGGGGGTGCACGCCGCCGTGCGCGCGGTCTTGGGCGACGTGCCCATTCAGCGGTGCCAGTGGCACAAGCGCGAGAACGTCGTGAGCTATCTGCCCAAGCACGAGCAGCCGGCGTGGCGGCGGAAGCTCCAGGCGGCCTACGCGCACCCCACGTACGGGGACGCGAAACGAGCGTTAGAGCGGCTCCATCGCGAGCTCCGCCTGCGCAACGAATCGGCCGCCGACAGCCTGGCCGAGGGGCTCGACGAGACGCTGACGCTGCACCGCCTCAACGTGTTCCCTGAGTTAGGCGTGAGCTTCAAGACCACTAATCTCATCGAGAGTGTCATGAGCCGCCTCGAGGCCCGCACCCGCCGGGTGACCCACTGGCGGACGAGCGATCAGAAGATGCGCTGGTGTGCCGCGGCGCTCGGGGTGATGGAGCGGCAGTTCCGACGGGTCAAGCACTACCGCCAACTCCCCTTGCTGAAACTGGCCTTACAGAACAAACTCGTACTCACGAATTCCGCGGCCTAAACGCCGCATCCCTACGCGGCACTGCCCAAATATCAACTACAATCGGGACACTCCCCAACAACCGCGGGAGGTTTGTTAGCCTCCCTTATTGCCGCCTACGCCGTCTGTGTGACGCACAACGAATACGCCGCACTGCGGCGGGCGGCTGCAGTGGGCGACTACACAGTTCTTCAAGGAATAACGACGAATTTTGTTCCCGAAGGAGAGGGCGGACATCCGATGGAGCAATTTACACTTGACGGTGTGACGTTTACTTATGCCTCCTATGAAGCAACCTCGGCTTTCCACTGGACGAGCCGAAAGGGAGGACCAATACGCGCCGGTCTCTCCATTCGAGTGAGCGAACACGATGGGAGAATCTTGCGGCTGGAGATAGCGCGGCCTTGAGACTAACAGACCACGCACTCTCAACAGCTCCGAACGTCAAGACGCCGCACAAGCGCCGGCGGCGAGTGCGCCTTGCCGCAGTTGCCTTCGCTCTGGTACTGCCCAGTTGCAAGCCTTCGGCAAACAGGCCATTGTCGCATCCTCGAGAGTTCGTAGGTCGATGGGTTCGACTACGGCCCAACGGAACCTGGGGCGACACCTTGGAGTATCTGCCGAATGGCAGAGTGGTGGGTTCGGCTGGCCACCCGGTTCCGGCCACCGCACGGTGGGGCGTGCGGGTAGGGCCGCTGGGCGACCAATTCTGCGCTGGTGACTCTACGAGGGGCTACTGCCAGACCAGTCGCATTAGCGACTCGCTAATGATCCTCGAAGGTGGACCAAACGGGAATACGACGTTTCGCAGAATGAGGCGGTAGGCGAACAGCGTTCAGGGCTCAAGGCCACGTGCCTTCGTCGAGGTTTGTGGAACGTCACAACCGGTGCGCCAGCAGCTGGCTGGCGTTAGCCCTCGCTCGGCTGCTTGGGCGTGCCGTCGGCAACTTGATGTTCACGCAGGAAGACCCGTTAGGACTGGCGGAAGGCTTGAATGCCTACGGGTTTGCGAGTGGA
>DAHUXU010000358.1 GCA_027307005.1 Gemmatimonadota bacterium | reverse complement strand
CGACGCCGGGCTCGGTGAGGATGAACCGCGGCTCGTACGGATCGTGCTCCAGTTTCCGGCACAGATGCGCCACGTACACGCGGAGATAGTGCGCGGTGTCGCCGTACGTGTTGCCCCACACCGCGTGATAGAGCTGTCGATGCGTCACCGGCCGGTCCGCATGGCGCACCAGCACCTCGAGCAGCGACCACTCCGTCGGCGTCAGATGAACGGCCTCGCCCGTCGCGCGCCGGGTGACTGCGCGCCGAGCGAGATCGATTTCGATCTCGCCGCCTGCGACGCGTACCGGCGCATCGCCGCCCGGCACCCTCGGCATGCGCGCGCGACGCAACTGCGCCCGCACGCGCGCGCGCAGCTCGGCGAGACTGAACGGCTTCGTCACGTAGTCATCCGCGCCCGCGTCGAGCAGCACGACCTTCTCATCCTCGGCGTGGCGTGCCGTTAGGACGATCACCGGCGCCGTCGACCAGCGCCTGAGGGCGCGCACGATCTCGACGCCTTCCATGTCGGGCAGCCCGAGGTCGACCAAGACGAGATCGGGCCGTCGCGCTTCCGCTTTCGCCAATCCCGACGCGCCCGAATCGGCGTCGATCATCTCGACGTGGTCCGACGAGAAGGCGTCGCGCACCGCCGCGCGAATCTTCGCTTCGTCATCGATGAGCAGCACCACGAGCGGCGCGCCCTCACTCGGCGCGCCGCTCGGCGTGTCACGCTCTCGGTTGGGCAACCGGGATGAAGTCATGGTCGGCGCGGGGTCTCGCTCAAAGCTATGGCGCGGTACTCGGTCCCCAAGCCCACTATACGCCAGAGCTTGCTAGCGGACTATCCTTGCCGGCGACTCCCGGAGCGGGTACGGTGGAGGTGGGTTGGCAGTCTCCAACAATCCCACGCCGGAGGTGTGCATGCGCCCTCTCTCTCTCATCACCGCGGCCGTCGCCGCGGCCTGTCTCGTTGCGCCGATCGCTGTCAGCGCGCAGGCGACAGCGACTACCGCCACGGTCACGTGCAAGGACGGCACGACGTCGAAAGCCGGCAAGGGTGCGTGCTCGCATCATGGCGGTGTGAACAAGACCGCGACGACGGCAACGTCCGCATCGAGCAGCAAAGCAACGTCTCCTGCTGCGCCCACCTCACCTGCAGCAGCAACGTCGAAGGCGCCCACGGCGGCCGCCGCTCCCACCAAGAGCAGCCGCGCATCGACGGCGACCACCGGCAGTGGCGTGTCCGAGAACAACGACCCGACCGGCGCCATCGCCAAGTGCAAGGATGGACTCTACTCGCACAGCAAGCATCGCTCGGGAACGTGCTCGCGTCACGGCGGCGTCGCGCAATGGCTGCAGCCGAAACCGTAGCGGCAACATTCTAACCGGACGGCTCGCCGTCCCCGGAGGACGCCATGGGATTGCTCGACAACGTGACCGGCAAAGTGAACGAGATCGAGTCCGCCGTGCAGCAGGGCTCCGATCAGCCCGGCCTCATGGGACACGTCACCGATTTCGTCCACTCGCATCCGGGCGGTCTGCAGGGACTCGTGCAGACGCTCCGTGAACGGGGACTCGGCGTCGTGGTGAATTCGTGGATCTCGCGCGAACGGAACCAACCGGTGACGGCGGCGCAGATCGACAGTGCGTTAGGCAACGAAAAGATCCAGGCGCTGGCGACGAAGCTCGGCGTCCCCACATCGACCATCTCGTCGGGATTGGCGGCGATCCTGCCACAGGTCGTGGACAAGCTCACGCCTAACGGCACGCTGCCGGCGGCCGCGGCGTCGGTGCCGGGGACTCCACCCGCGGCCGAGCCTCCGCAGGCGACGGCCTGATCGGCCACCGCGCTCCCGGCGCGCGTCTGGCGCCGGGAGCCGGCCTCGTTTCGTTGCGCTTTCCCCAAAGCTTTTCCGTCCGGCCCTGTCCGCCGGTGTTCGGCCGTGTCCGCTATCACCGTCGTGAAACCCTCCGACTGCATCGGCGGGAGCGCACGGGCGATGAACCAACCGGCGTCTATCTCGCCGCTCTCGCCGTTCCGCCGCGTTCAATGGCGCACCGAAGACCTCAAAACAAGATGTGACGGTCTGTCGAATTCCGGTCTCGCCGTTCGTCGTGTAGTGGAGCCGGGTAGAGGGCCCGGCCTGTCCGACATCACAGGAGAAAATATGCCGCAATATCTGGTCGCAATTCACTTCCCCGACGACTATGACGCGTCGACGGAGAGCGAAGAGATGATGCGCGATATCGATGTGCTCAACAATGAGATGGCGGCTGCCGGTGCGAGGGTTTTCGCCGGCGGTCTGCAGTCCGCGCCCCGCGCGAAATCGCTGCGCAAAACGTCCGGCGGACAGATGGTCGTCACCGATGGACCATACCTCGAGACCAAGGAACACATTGGCGGCTTTTGGATACTCGACGCAGCCAACATGGATGAGGCTGTGGCGTGGGGCCGCAAAGCTGTCGTCGCGTGCCGCGCACCGGTCGAGGTGCGCGAATTCCTCGCCATGCCCAAAGAATAGGGCCTCCAAGTGCGGAACCGGAGACTCACATGCGAACACTCAAGATCATCGAGCACATGTCGCTCGACGGCGTGATTCAAGTTTCCCGCGACGATACGGATTTCCCGTACGCCGACTGGACCGCGCCCTATCGCACCCGAGCTGGCCGGGACGCACTCCTCACCGCGCATGGCACGCACTTCGATTTGCTGTTAGGCCGTCGCACCTAGACCGAACTACCACGCTCGTGACGAGACGCGTTGGTGTTTAGAGATTTCTCAGACGTAATGCCTGACACCACGAATACGTTTGCTCGGCCTCAGCGTTTCCGAAGAGGTTCACATCCTGCCGGCCAACGAACCGAAACGGCGCGCCGAACCGACTGCCTATTGGAGAGCGGCCTCACGAACGCCGAACCGGACAGGAGCAATTAAATTTGTTACGGCTGGTCGCGGCGGATCATCGTAGTCGCCTTCGGCGTTCGTCAGGCTGCTTACGGCTTTGAGTCAGCCGTCTCTTCTCGCCCGGCGTCGAACGCCTGCCGATCGTGCCACCGGAGCTGGGTGACCTCCCGGGCGGTCGACAGCACACCGTGAAGGAGCCCGACGGCGGAGGGAGAAATGCCGCGGCGCCGCGCGCCTAACAGTGAGCCCAGCAGGCCGCGCTGGCGCTCAGTCCAAAGCACCCAATCAGGCTCCCGCAGCGCGACGACGCAGGTGTGCGGTCCCTCGGGCACAGTGAAGTCGAAATACCAGCCGAAATCCTCCTGCCTCGGCTGGTCCTCAGTCACGGCCCCACCTGCGCGGAGCCGCGCGATCAGCCACCGTGCGAGGTCATCGCCGAAGCACCCCCGGTTGATGAAGTTGGGCTTGGGCTCAGAGGTGTTGAAGTCGGTGCTTCGGAACGTGGCGACAGTTCGCACGTGTTACCTGCTTAGCATCTTATACGCTACGATGAGTTTCATCTTCATCTGGTCGCGTTAGGGAGCTGGTGCAAAGGACTCCACAAGCACGCCTCCACCGCGGGCGTAGCCGCGCGCAATCCAGTACGCGCGCGGGAAGCCGTACGCCGGGTCGTACACGGCGCCAGTGAGACTTGTATCATGCACGACCAGACGGGCGCGTAGTCACGCCCCGAATCGCCCGTCAGTCGCCGGTAACCTGTCGATAGAGGCGACCGGCGGCATAGTAGAGCGCTTCGGCCGATCCTCAAAGCCGCAGTGCGACGGCCGCCGCCGCTTCCGCGGACGTCATCGCTGGAATGACCTCGAACTCGACGATGTCGTTCCAATTCGCCATCCACTCGTCCAGCAGGCGGCGATCGTCGCACTCCATGACCTGATAGCAGCGGGTGAGATCGCTCGTGACCCAGCTCGCCACGTAGCGAAGCCCGTTAGGCGCGAGCCGTCCGCGGTCGCGGAAACGCCGGTACACGGGGGCCGGATCGCCGTTTCGATACTTCTCGATGATGACGAATTGCATTGCGGAGTGGTGAGGGAATCGACAATCCTGGCGGCGTGTGCCTCTTTACGTCTTCGTACCATTGCTTCTCGAAGCCGAGCATGTCGACGTAGAAGCGCAGCGCGCGTTGTACGTCGGTGATGGGCGCCGAACGCCGCTCCCACAATCATATATATCCGCGAAGATCGAAAATGACTCGCCAATCCAGCGCCCAGGCCGACGCGTCGCTCCGTTGAATCGTTCGGCGACTAACTCAAGCCCAAACCGCCTGGCTGATCGTTCCGCATCAAGGAACCGCTGCGCGCTGATGCGGATTCTGCTCGAGGTTCCCGCAATCCTCCCCGGCGATTTTCTCCTATCAGCCGCCTACCGAGCAGTCCGAGCGAAGCCATCCTATGTTCGAAGCCGCTTCTCCTCGTCGCGGAGCTGCCGTACTGGCCGCGAGCGCCCTCCTCACCGCTGGGTGCGGCGAGAGATCTCGCGTTCCCACTGAAGGCGGGAGAGTCGTCATCACCGCGATTGCCCCGGACACACTGGTGGCAGGCGGTGCGGTCACGATCTCGGGACGCGGCTTCTCGACCGTGTCGAGCGAGGACGTGGTCAGTGTGGATGGGGTCGTGGCCGACGTCATGGCGGCGAGCGCAACGCAGCTCACCGCGACCGTTCCGACGACCGTGCCCTGCGTTCCGGCGCACGACGGTTCGGTGCTCGTGACGACCGTCGCCGCGACCGCGACTGCGTCGCACCCCAACCGCGCCGCGATCCCGCGCGCGTTGGGCGTGGGTCAGAGTATGGTCATCACCGACGCCGGCGCGGTCGGGTGCAACGAGCTCACCGGCGGCGGGGCGCAGTACGTCATGAACGTATTCAACGCCGAGGAATCGACGTCGCCCAGCAGCGGCTTCACCCTCCAGGGAAACACAACGGTCCCCCTAACCGCGAGTTTAAGGTCGGCGAACCCGCGCGGGGCGCCGGCGATGCCGGATGCGATCGCTCCACGCGCCGGACAGCCGCTCACGCCCGGCGATCCGTTCGCCTACCTGGCCGTTAGGCGGGCGCGCCACGAGGCGATGCTCGCGCGCAACCTGGCGTTCGTCGCCGCGCACCGGGGCGCGCTCGGGCGCCTGCGACGTGCGAACCGCGCGGCGGGCCGTTCGGTGGCGGCGCTCCAATCGCCGCCGGCCGTGGGCACGCTTCGGACGCTGCACGTACCGTTCGACTGCACCACGGACTCCACGACGATCGTCGCGCGTGTGGTCGCCGTCTCCCAGCGGGCAGTGATCTACGAGGATACGGCCTGGCCGCTCGCCGGCCAGCTCGACACGCAGTATCCGCAGCTCGGCCAGATTTTCGACACGCAGCTGTACCCGAGCGACTCCGCAAACTTCGCGGATCCGCTCGCCACCGATTCGCTCACCGACGACGATGGCCGGATTGCCATGGTGTTCACGCCGCTCGTGTTCGCCCGTGGCATCGGTGGCTTTGTGAACTCGTGCGACCTCCTTCCGCCCGGCGCCGACAACCCCGGGAGCAATTTCGGCGAGTATTTCTACGGGGAGCTTCCGTCCGATCTTTCCCTGGATGACGGCCCGCAAGGTTGGCTGGCGGTCACCCAGCCCTTGGTGGTCCATGAAACGAAGCACCTCGCAGCGTTCGAGTGGGATCTCACGCACGGTGGCACCGGTGCCGGGAGCGCATGGCTGGAAGAAGGCCTCGCCGTGAACGCGGAAGAGCTGTGGGCGCGCACGTTCGTGTACCATGTCCCATGGAAAGGGAACACGGGCTACAGTCCCTCCTTCTTCTGCGATTTCCATCTCGACGATCCCCAGTGCAACTTCCGGCCGCGCGGCATGAACGCGACCTTCGGCACCATCTATGAGTTCCTCGACACGCCCAACGCTCGCTCGCCGTTCGGGCCGATCGCCGGCCAGGGCCTCGGCTTCGAAGAGGTCGCGTGGTCGCTCGTGCGGTGGTCGGTCGACCGCTACGCCACGGATGAGCCCTCCGCCTTTCGAGGCCTAACGCAGGATCAGTCGCTCATCGGGCTGGCCAAGCTCTCCGCCCATCTGGGCGGACGGCCGCCCGCCCAGATGATCGGCAACTGGTCGCTGGCGATGGTGCTCGACGGCGACTCGGCCACGGCCGGCAACGCCGACGTCGACTTCCCGACCTGGAATCTGTATGACATCCTGGCCGGCTTCCGGCGCGACTTCCCATCCGAGCCCGTGTTCCAGATCGCGGTGCCGGTGGTCGACCAGCTCAGCAGCAATTTCTCGCTGGCGGGCCAGGGCATCGTGGGTGGCGGTTTCACGACCGTGCGTATGGCCACCGACGCATCGCCGATCGTCGACGTCGGACTAACCGGCACCACCCCGGGCTCGCCGCCCCCAACGGAACTGCGCATCGCCATCGTTCGCGTACGGTGACTGCGGCGCATACAGCCGCCTAACCGGCCGCGAGAGAGCATTTCGCCCGGATGCGTGGGCGTTCCGAAGGTAACCGCCGCCGGACGAGAGGGCGCGCGCCGACGCGCACGCCGAACGGATGGATGGTTTCAGCGATCGGTGTCCTCCCGCAGCCGGGAGTTGGCGCGGGCGATCGTCCGCGACAAGCCGGGCGTGAACAGGAACAGGAGCAGGCCGTAGATCGGCACACCGAACAGCACTACAAAGACCCGGACGTGCGTGTGGACATAGTGCGGCGGGGCGAACGCACGGAGGCCGAACCAGACAAGGCCGGCCGCGCTTGCGGACACGATGATGCCGGTCTGGCGTACCCGGCGTGCGCGGCTGTCGAGCGGCGCCTCGTCCTTCCAGAATTCCTTGTAGTTTCTCGCGCCGAGCCCAGCGACGAAGAGGACGAGCAGTACGATCACGAACGCGAGTTGCATCTTGCTCCCTTCCTGGGCACTTCCTTAAGCCAGATGTCCGCGCGGGGGTTCGCGTCGGCTGTCGCAACGAGAGACCTTTCGTTTGGCCGACGCGTCACATGCTACAGGTGGCGGGAGCAACGTCCTCGTGCCCTGGAGATGATGCTGTGACGGCGGACGACGAGCGAGTGGTGTCCCTTCAGCGCCGGACCGGCCGCGCCGCGTTTCCGGGTACCGCTCTGATCGTGCTGGGACACATCGCGTTGACGTTGGGGTTCTATTACAGCGCCACCGCGCTCGCGTTCGGCTTTCCGGCGCTCGAGCGACCCCTCGTCGCAATCGCAGTGGGTGGCGCGCTCGTCTGGGCGGGTGTGCGCATCGGCGGACTGTCGCCGGCAGTGTGGCGTCGCGTTCCTCGAGCGAGTGTCGCCATCGCGGGGCTTTTGTTCCTCTGCCACATCGTGCAGCGAGTCATCTCTCGTCGTCCACTTGCTGCCGAGCCGCGTGAAGTCTTCCTGGCGATGAGCGTGGGGATCCTCCTGGTCGTGTGGGATCAGCACGCGCGCTCGCAACGAAAGCATCGGTTCGCAGGTCACTCTGCGACGTCGCCGCACCAGAACAATGGCTCGCCGGCACCGGCCCAACGCGATCCCGGAGCGACGTTGCCGGGTGAAGCCGCAGAGTACGGCATCACGCGGGAGGATCTCAGGCGCGTGAGCGCGTGGGGCGCGGCGCTGGCTGGGTTGGCTCTTGCCTTGCTGCTGGTCACCGGTTTCACGCGCGGGACGCTTCACTCTCACTGGGGTCTTGTCTTCGGCGCGCCGGCTGCCGTCGGGCTCTCGCTTCCCGCGCTCGTGTCCGCCACGTCCGTCGTCACCATCCGCGTGCGCGACGGCGTGGTGCAGGAGGTCCTTCTTGGTCGGACCGTGCTGGCAGAGCAACGCATGACGGAACTGGTGCGGATTACTTCCGGTTCTGCCGCGGTGCTCGTACTCGAGTTCCGAGACGGCTCTCACATGCGGCTCTATGGGGCGAGCCGTGACACACGGAGGCGGCTGATCGCGAGCTTGCACGCGATGACGTCCTAGACCGCGGGGGCCAAGCAGCAGCCAGTGCGCCCCCGCTTCACCGTAAGGCATTCCCACACTTCCCGCATTGATAACCTCATGACGACCGCAGCGACGGCGGTACTGCATGTGCGTGTGACCGCAGACCACGATCGGCTGCGAGACCGATTCGAGGATCGCACCCAGGCGTTCGTCCGACGTACGAGCCGTGACGATCACGTCATCGCTTCGCGGCGTTGCGTGACAAAAGAGGGCGGCGCCCGGACGCGGTGTAGAAGCCGGTGATATTCG
>DAHUXU010000309.1 GCA_027307005.1 Gemmatimonadota bacterium | reverse complement strand
GTACTAACGCATAGGCTGGTCGCCCAACCGGCCTGACTGCCCAAGGCGCAAGCTGAGAAACGCGAGGACTCGCGGCCACGAATCCCCTTGGGCGTAGGCATCGTTGCGAGCGCTGCCGCCGTTCCGGAACTGATCCGTGTTGTCGGTGGTCGTCGGTTGCCACCCGGTGCCCACCAGCACGTGTCCAGCGCCCGTGTAGACCAGCGTCTGCAATGGATACGCGTACCGGGCCTGGCGAAGCCTCGCCGCCAGACGCATGACGCTGGCGCCCGAGTCCCAGAGTTGATCGTCGCCGCCGCCGATCAGCAACAACGCCGCGTGGCTGTGTTCCACCGGAATTCTGGCAGCATGCAACTCTGCAGGCGATGCCGCAGCGAGACTGGAACGGACAACCCTGGCAAGATAGATCGGCGTCCCGTCCCGGCGCCCACGCACGATCGCCTCGCGCGTTCCTTTCGTGGGAATAAACGAGAGCTCGCGCCCGCGCCTGGTCCACGATGAGCTGGCAGTTCCGCTTTCACCCGTTCGAATCCCCTGCCACACAAAGTCGCTCGGCGCATACGCCACGACTGCCTTGATCCACGAATCGATGGACGCCAGCACGAGCGCAAACTCGGCGCCCTTGGAATAGCCAACCACGCCGAGGCGATCGATGGCTACCTCGGGACGGTTGGACAGCCATGCGCGGGCACTATCGAGCAGCTCGATAGGAATTCTGTTGACCGTAGCGGCGACTCCGCGCACCGGCGCGCCGCGCGGGCTAACGTACTCCACGCCGAGCACGGCGAACCCGCGCGCCACGAGCTTGGGGCCGATCCAGTCGGCAACGTCGAGTCCACCTTCGCTGCCGCCGAGGACCAGCACCACCGGCCGGCGGCGCGCACCGCGTTCGAAATAGAACGCGCCGACGAACCCTCCAGTGTGTACGTCCTGCCGCAGCAGTCCGGAATCGGCTCGCGCAAACGTGACGATGGCGCGGTCGCGGATGAATCCCTGGACGGTCAGGGTCAGGCGCACCTGCCCGGGCGTGAGATGGTCGCCGGCGCCGAGGTGCAGCGCGGCGTTGGCTGTCCGCGCGGCGGAATCGCGCGCCGTCGGTCGCGCCGACCAGAACAATCCGCGCGGATCGGCGCCGCGATAGTATCCCGTGACCGGCGCGGCGGTGTCTAACGAGACCGTGCGGCCGCGGTTGCCGAGGAACGTCGCGTCGGCGTAATACGGTTGCAGGTGGCCGGAGTCGTCAGTGACGACGGACTGCGCATGTACCGTTGCCGCGGCGCCGGGCGGCAGGCCGGTGATGACGACGTGAACGGGGAACCCCGGTGCGACCCGAACCGGCGTGACGCGCAGGCGAGCGTCGCGTGCCGCGGTTTGCGCCTCGCGCGCGGCCGGCATTTGTGCGATGGCGGGGCGGGGGCTGGGCCAGGCGAACAGCAGCGGAACCGTCACCATCCATGCGGGGTGCATTTGCGGCTTTCCAGTGATCATCGGGGAAGCTCACCGGCCTTCCAACGCCGGCGCCAATATAGTACTATCCGTACTATGCGCGCAACGAGACCATCGAACACCGCCCTCGCGGCGGCGCAGCAATTGACGGAGCTCGAGAGTTGCACCCTCGGCGTGATCCGCCAATGCCAGCCGTGCTCCACCTATCGGGTGCGCAGCGAATTCGCACGCTCCACCACGACGGCGTGGAGTGCCAGCGCCGGTGCGATCTACCCGGTCATCGAGCGCTTGGTGCGGGCCGGGTATGTTCGCATCCGCCGGCGCTCCACGGATTCGCGCGGCCGGCGCGACCTGGCGCTCACCAGGCGCGGCGCGCGTGCGGTGCAAGACTGGATCATGCAGCTCGAACCATCGATCGCGCGATCGACGCCCGATCCGATCCGGTCGCGCGTCTGCTTTCTCGATCAGCTCGCGTCCGACGGCGATCGCCAGGAATTTCTAACGCTGGCCGAACAGCTCACCGGTCTGATGATCAGCGACCTGCGGGCGCAAGAACGATCGACGGGCGACATGACGGAGATCGACCGGCTCGTGGTCATCGGTAGTCGGTTGCAGCTGGAGGCGCGTCTCGCATGGCTTGGCATCGTGCGACGGCGCCTCGGGCTTCCGCGGACTCCGACCACAGCTGGGAGAGCTTGAGCATGGTACCCCCCGACGTCGCACGACGAAGGCGAGAACACATGGGACGTGTTCGGCGTCGTCGGCCATCTGATCCACGGCGAGCGCACGGATCTGGCTCATCAATACCGGGATGCCGTAGGCCCATGGAGCAAGTTCCTCGCGTACTGCAATGCGCCGGCCATAGCGCTTGATCGCCTGCGACCTGAGTGGTTCCACCGTTCCCGCGCGAGGGCGGAGGCAGTGCGCCGCGAGCGCATCCTGGGAAGGACCGGCTCATCCACGCGCGGTCAACCCGGGCTTACGGTTCCACACCGACGGGCGAGCGAGGCGAGCCAACGACATCGACCTTCCAACCCCGCGCTCGCAGCCGCTCCGCAATAGCCGTGAACTGAGCGCGCTCCGAGACCGCGCTCGAGTATGCCCAACGGAGCGATGGGGCATACACGAGCAACGCGCGCTGCAGGTTCGGTACGTCGATCGGCTCGATCCAGACTGAATCTCGCGCCGCGTTAGTCGGCTTGATCCATTGACCGCGCGCAATCGGCCGAAGAGCCGCGAGGGGCGCACCGTAATTCCTGAGCGACACGGAATCGCCGGCGGCACCGGCGGGCGATACGTACACGGGCAGTCGCTGCTTCGCTACCCACGACGCGCCGCCCGACGGAAACGCGGTGCCGAGTATCGCCCCGACGACCTTCCCGCCCGAGTCATTCGCGGCGAGCCAAGCTGCCGCACGCTTGGCGTTGAGCGGCAGATTGCCAGGTTCCAACAGCAGCCAATCGCGACCAACCTTGACCGCGGCGATCGGTGCACCGGGCGTGGCAAACACGGCGATCCGTCCGCCAGCCGCCAAGTGCGCGCGGGTAAGCGGCAGATCCGCCATCGGACGTCGGGCGTGTGCCAGATATTCGGCGCGAATCGAATCGCCTAACACGAGCGAGTCGGCGGGCAACGACGGATTGTACGCGACCGAGAGAATCGTCATGCGCTTGTACGGTTTCCCGATGCGCACGATGTCCCATTCCGATGGACTTCTGACATTGGCCACGGAGTCGTATCGCCAGACCGAATACCACTCCTCGACCGACATCGGTCCCCACGGAGCCAGACCGAAGTCATTGGATTCGTCCGCCTGATACCGCGCCATCGTGAGGAACCCATCGCCACGTCGAAAGAACACCGTAGTCGGGTAGTGGTCGATCGTCGCGGAGACAGCGGTCTCCGCCGCGCCGCCGATCGTCGTGTCGCGGTAGCGGCGCAGGTCTCGCGCGTCGTGCAACAGCAACAGCAATCGATCAGGCGTGAACGCGAAGAGCTCGTGCCGCTCGTCAATGTACGCCACGTTGAGCGCGGTCCAGTGATCGATGGGTCGGCCGGCGTTCGCCACGCTCGGCAGCGGCGTCGCGCTGTACCGCGCGGCGATCGTGTCCGTCACCAGATCGGTAATCGCGGTCCACTTGTCGCCGTTGGGGAAGCGCCGCTCATTGTGCCATGTTCGCGACACGTAGTCGCGCATGTCGGTGCTCAGCTCATAGCTAGGCGCATCGGTGAACGGACGGGGATCGAAGCTCGTCGTGAGCCATTGCGTGACCATCGAGTAGCGTACCGTTCTGATGGCTCGAAGCGCGTCGAGGCCGCCCATGCGGGCGATCGCCGTGTCGACGATGGCCAGTGCAGCCGGCTCGTGGTACGGTGACGCCTGAGCGCCTAACGACCACGGCGTTGCGCAGGCGAAGCTGGCCGTGAGCAGTACGCGTGCGGCCGCGCGGATCGGAGGCATGGTCGAGACTCGCTGAGAGTAGAGTGGGGACAGAGCAACCGTGTGAGCGCGGGTGTCGCCGCGACGGCGAGGGCGAGGACGTGCGCGAACACGGCGAGGAAACCTCGGGCAATTGGGCGCCGTATCCTCGCGCGCGTGCGCCACCGGCGCTACGGTCATGCCGGCCCTTTGTCGCGAGTGGCGCGCTCCATGTCGCCGACGGCAGGTGCGGCGGACCCTCCTGGCGCGCTCGGTTGCGCTGTGTGCGCTCAGGCGGTCACGTGCGTATCGAGGAACGGGACATCGCGCGTGGGCAGTTTCCAGATGGACGTCCCGTTAGGCAGCGTCCAGTGCAGCCGCACGAGGCGTTACCGATCAACCCGCCCGGGCCGAATCACTCCCGAAGATGTAGCGGAAGTGCGCCTTGTCCGCGTGGCGATTGACATCGAATCGCACGATTTTCCTCGTTGCGCCATCGATGCCGTAGTGGCCGATGATCACCTTGTCGGCGAAGCGCACGTTCCACACACCGGTGCTGTCCGTTCCTTCGACCTGGATGGTATCCGTTTCGAGTGCGTTGTCGCCTTCGGAGTAGAGCGGGACGATCGCACGGTATCCCGCGCGAAGCGGTACGGACCGCACGAGCTCGTCCAGCTCGTTGAAATTGAAGACGCGGAACGGGTACGTCGCTGTCGACTGCGCCACCGAGGAATCGGGCGCCGTCACGGCTCGCCGAACGCTCGCGCCATCGTAGTCGTATCGCGTCCGCGTGCTGCCCGAGTGCTGGATTTCCCAGATGGGTTCCAATCCATCGCGTCGTACCAGGGCACTATCGACAAATGGCCGCTGGCTGCTGAGCTGCGACAGAACGATCATGACGGCCGGCGTGCCGTGATATGCCGTGAGCACATAGTCCTTCTGCGCTCCTCCGAGATCTCGGTACACGGAATCGCCATTGGACTTGCGGTCCGCGACGAAGTGGACATTGATCGGCGCGCTCTCGAACGGGACCGACGCGAGGTCGCTGGAGCCCGGGAGCAGCATGCCGTGTGCGGTGGAGGGCGCCGAGCCATGCCTAACTGCACATGCAGCCAAGGCTGCGAGAAGGACAACTCCTGCGCCGGGACAGGATAGCGAGAAACATCGGGGCCATCGGACAAAGGACTTGACCACGGTTGCTCCATGGGTGCGGGTACGAAAGTGCAGGCCGGCGCGCGTCGCAGCAGTGCCGTTGCACCATCCGGAATTCGTCGATGGGTCAACGGGAGACGGGCGCGAGTGTATCCGTGTTGGGTGGCAATCCGTCGGACACGCAACGCCGCATTGTACTCAACCGATCGCGCATCAGTGTAGCCGCAAAGTGTCACAATCGCGCGCGAGAATTGTCATCGCGCCGAGCGTGTTGGACGGCGATCGACCAAGTCGTTCTCCTCGAGGTAAACGCGGGACGCCATTGGCGGGAATCATCGGTGCGGGCGCGCGATCGTGTCGCGCCGCGTCGAACCAGACCCGTCCGCCGAGGACACGTGCCGTTGCCTAACCGTAAACCTAGCTGGCCCCACTCCCTGTCGCGTTCACGAGCATGGGGTATTGCCGACTCCGTCGTCGCCGCGCTCCGCGCGCTCCGCGCATCGCCCGCCTTTACCCTTGCCGCGCTCGTCACGCTCGCCATCGGTATCGGCCCAACGACCGCGATCTTCAGTGTCGTCGATGGGGTGCTCCTCAAGCCGCTTCCGTTCTCGCGGCCGGACCGCGTGGTCGCTTTGTTCCAAAACGATCGAAAGAGCGGCAACGCGCATGACGACGTCGCGCCTGCCAACTTCGTGGACTGGCAGTCGCGAACGACGTCGTTCGCGGCCCTCGCGTCGGCAGAGCCGTTCGCGCTTACGTACACCGGGCCGGACGGTGTCGAACAGATTTACAACTGGAACGTCTCGCGCGACTTCTTCTCCATCCTCGACGCCCGTCCCGCACTCGGGCGGTTGTTTGGTCCCGGCGATTTCGTGCCGGGGCCGCCGCACGCCCTGGTTCTAACGTACGCCTCCTGGCAGCGCCGGTTCGGCGGCGATCCAGCGATCATCGGGCGACAGCTCCGGATCGGCGCCGGATCGGCGACCGTGGTCGGCGTGTTGCCGCGTAACTTCGACTACCTCTCGAGCTCGAAGATGGAGATCTATGCGCCGAAAGTGCTCGTTGGGCCGGAGCGGCAGATCCGCAATACCGCGTGGTACCACATCGTCGGGCGGCTCAAGCCCGGGATATCGTTAGACGCAGCACGCGCCGATGCCGAGCGCGTCGGCGCGCAGCTCTCTCTCGAGTATCCGGCGACTAACGCAAACACCGGCGTAACGGTGGAGCGCCTGGATCGCGCGATCGTGGGCGACGCGCAGCGTGCCGTGCTGCTGCTGTTCGGGGCGGTGGCGATGGTGCTGCTGATCGCCTGCGTCAACGTCGCCAGCCTGGTGCTCGCGCGCACGGCGAGGCGGAGTCGCGAGCTCGCGATCCGCACTGCGCTTGGCGCCTCGCGGGGACTCATTGCGTGCGAGATGTTGATCGAGCACTTTGTCGTCGCCATGGCGGGTGGTGCGTTGGGCGCGGGCCTGGCGGGCTGGAGCGTCGCCGTCATCCGCCGCGTGAGTCCGGCGTCGGTCCCGCGCGTCGAAGACATGCGGGTCGACGCCCGCGCCCTCGCGTTCACGCTCGCGGTGGTGGTTGTCGCCACCATGATCTTCGGACTCATGCCGGCGCTGCGCGGTGCCCAACACGACGCGGCCGACGCGCTCCGCTCGGGCGAGCGGACTGCCGGCAGCATCGCGGGCCGCCGGCCGCGCCAACTACTCGTCGTGGCCGAAATCGCGCTGGCGGTCATTCTTTTGATCGGATCGGGTTTGCTCTTGCGAAGCTTTGTGGACGTCGTTCGCGCGGATCGCGGCTACGTGTCCGACCACGTGCTCGCTGCGACGGTATTCGTCTATCAATGGAACCCCACACCGGCTGCGCGCGTCAACTTCATCGCGCAACTCGTCGCGCGCGCGGCATCCGTTCCAGGGGTCGTCGCCGCCGGCGCAACATCGTCATTGCCGTTAGACATTGCCATCGACGCCGATCGCGGAACGTTCACGATCGATGGCCGGCCCGTCCCGGTGGGCGACGAACCGTCTGTGCACATGACGGCGGTGACTCCCGGGACGCTGGATGCGCTGCGGATCCCATTGCACCGCGGACGCCAGTTCCTCGCATCTGACGATTCCGCCGGCGCACCCGTGGTCATCATCAACGACGCGATGGCGCGTAGGTACTGGCCGGGCGCCGATCCGATCGGAGGGCGTCTGCGATTCGCGTTCGACAGCAAGCCGCTCGATCGCGAGGTGGTGGGTGTGGTGGCGGACACGAAGCAAACCGCGCTCGATGCTCCAGGCGAGCCCATCGTCTATGTGCCTCATGCCCAGGCGCCGAGCGGCGCGATGGCCATCGTGCTGCGAACGTCGAGCGACAATCCACGTCTGGTATTAGGCGCATTCAAGCGCGCCGTGGCGGAGCTGAATCCGGCGCTCCCGCTCGCCGGGGTCGAAACGCTGGACGAGCTCGCGGCCGCGTCGGTCCAGTCGCGCCGGTTTACCGTTCTCCTGTTAGGCACGTTCGCCGCGTGCGCGCTCCTGTTGGCGATCGTCGGAACGTACGCGGTGGTGAGTCAGGGCGTGGCCGAACGGCGGCGCGAATTGGGAATCCGCTTGGCCCTCGGCGCGCAAGCACGCAGCGTGATCAACTTGATGATGGGCGAAGGGCTCGCGCCGTCAATCCTGGGTATCGTGGTGGGCATCGCGGGCGGCGGCGCGATCACTCGATTGCTGCGCGGCATGCTGGTGCAGGTGCGGCCCCTCGACCCGTGGACGTTCGGCGCGGTGGCAGGGCTCATGTTCGCGACCGCGGCGGCGGCTTGTTTTCTCCCGGCGCGGCGCGCGACATTGGTATCGCCACTCGAAACGTTGCGCGCACCTGGTGGATGATCGGCTCGACGACAGTGCGTTGCTCGCGGCGATGGCCGCGGGCGACGATGACGCGTGGCGGCTGCTCGTACGGCGGCACGTTCGCGCCGCGACGTTGTTCGCCGCGCAGATGATGGGCGACCGTGACGACGCCGAGGACATCGTGCAGTCGGCGTTCATTCTGGCGTTCGAACGGGCGGCGACGTTAGACCGCTCGCGTCCCTTCGCGCCGTGGTTGTTCGGCGTGGTTCGCCGATTGGCGCAAAAGACGCATGCCCGGCGCGCGCGCCGCCGGGCCCTGTGGCGGCGTTGGGCAATGGATACGGACCGTGGGCCGCGAGCCGATGAGCCGCTCGACGCCGCGAGCGACGTTGCGTTCGTTCGGCGGGCACTCGCGAGCCTGCCGCGGATGCAGCGCGCGTGCTTCGACCTTGTCATCCTGCGCGATGTCGCCGTGGATGATGTGGCGGCCATGTACGAGATCAGCGCGTCCACCGTGCGGCAGCACGTGTTCCGCGCGCGTCGCGATCTGCGATCTGCGCTCGAGCCGGTGCTCGGCGCTCGTACGACACGCTGGACCGGCGGAGACTCCGCTGGATGATGGATTGCACGGCGCGAGTCGTGAAAGGAGGCACAATGGCGGATCTGTTCGACACATCGTCGATTCCGGACGAGCCCTCGTACTGGGACGCGTTGGCGTCCCGGATCGCGAACGCCGCGCCGCGGCGCAGCTCGGTTGTGGCGTGGGTGGGGAGTCGCCAGCGCGGCTGGGTGTTCGCCGCGTATCTCGCTGCGGCCGCGGCCGTGGCGATTGCCGCGGCGATGGCGATCGAGCCTCCGCGCCGCGCATCGACCGCCGCCATGCTGGCCGCGGTGCTCACGCCTAACGATGCCCTTGGCCGCATGCTGGCCGGAACGACGCCGCCCTCGCTCACGGCGTTGCCGCCGGTCCAAGCCCCCCGCACGCGGAGCGCCCAATGATCTCGGCTCCGACGAAAGGGTGGCTGCTGCTCGCCGCCTTCTTCATCGCAGGTGCTGCCGTCGGCATCGCCATAGGCCGAACACGGGCGACGCCGACGCCATCGAACCCGATGGAACCCCACGCCTTCGTTCAGCGCCTGAGCGGGGAGCTGGCTCTCGATTCCGCGCAACGTGCATCGATCACCCGCATTCTGGCCCGCCGCCAGGGTGCGATCGACTCCGCCTGGCGGGCACTGCAGCCGGCCGTTCGGGCCACCATGGATTCGGCACAGATGGAAATCGTCGCTGTGCTGCGGCCCGACCAACGCGCGCGTTACGCGCAGCTGTTCCGCGCCGCGCATGGGGGTATGGACCGGCCCTGAATGGTGACCCCGCCGGCGCCGAGATGCGCGCTACGATGTTCCATTGTTCAGCGTCACCATGGATGATGCGGTCACGGGTGACAAGAAATGCCTAACGAATCTCTCGCGCACCACGCGGATGTGGGCCCACGGATCACTGTCGACCTTCTGACGCGGCCATGACTAACGGACTGACACGCCGCGCGTTCCGGGCGCTAGCTTGTGCGCCATGCCGACGATCGCCAACGCCATTGACCTCATGAAGCTCTCCGCACTTTCGATTCTTTTGTTGCTGACGCCTGCGCCGCTCGTGCACAGCGCCCCTTGCACGCTGTGCCTGTACGGACCGGACAACATGGCGTTCGACACAGCGGGCAACGTCTATTTAGTCGACACCGACCACAAGGCCCGCTCCCGCGTACTAAAGTTGTCGCCGGAAGGGCGCGTGCTCGCGGACTGGCACGTCTTCGATTCGGCGTCGGGGCGAAACAACGGGCCGGACGGCATCGCGCTCGACGGCGAGGGAAACATTTTCGTTGTCGACAGGGGCGGCGTTCAGATTCTGAAACTCTCGCCGGCCGGCCGGGTGCTGGCCAGATTTCGCGGCTTTCCGTCACGCGCATTTGATTTCGGCGGCCACGTGGTGATCGGCAAGTCGGGCGAAATTTACGGTGTGGCCGCAGCGTCCAATCTCATCCTCAAGTTTTCACCGCAAGGAAACATCGTCGCGAAGTGGCATCGCGCGCAGGGCGCTGGCCTCGATCAATGGCATAATCCGGAAACGATTTCGATCGACAACGACGGCAATCTCGTGATCGCGGATTGGGGCAACGTCCGCATCTTGACTCTTTCGCCGAACGGCCACACGGTTCGCGCATTTGCTGCAGTTCCTAACGAACCGCTGAAAGTCTCATCTGTGTCCGGCGCAGTTGTGGGCCCTGACGGCAATATCTACGTAGCGGACTACCAGCTCTTGCGGGTCCAGGCATTCAACTCGCACGGTCGCCTGCTCGCCACGATTGGCAACACTCCGGGCAATAGGTTATTCGAGAAAGCTCCTAACAGCATTGCCATCGATCGGTCAGGCGTACTCTATGCCAGCGACGGGCTGAGTGTCGTCAAGTTTTCACGCGCGGGGAAATTGCTGGCGCGCTGGCGGTAACGAAACGCTGTTGCCGCTCGCCGTCGCCGTCGGCGTCTTCGCACGGCCGCTGTCTGTCGCAATCGTGGCGCACATGCTCAACGCCTACACGATCAGCGCTCACTATGCTGCGGAAGACGCCGTGACCGCGCTCTTGTACGCAGCGAGCTATGCAGCCCTTGCCTTGAGCGGCCCCGGTCGCTTTGCACTCACAACTGGCCTTCGATGGCCCGGCCGCTTGGCGCCGTGGCGCAAAGTGGCTCCTTCGGAAGTGCACGCTTGAAG
>DAHUXU010000279.1 GCA_027307005.1 Gemmatimonadota bacterium | reverse complement strand
CGCGGATCGATGCGTGTGACGTCTCCGGGCGCCAGCTGATTGCGAATCCACGTGCGTTGACGCTTGGCGTACTGGCGCGTCGCGATCAGAATCTGCTCGCGTGCGTAGGCCATGCCTATCTCGCCGCGCGCGAGCGAACGTACGACCGAGTAGCCGGTGGCGTTCCACGCCGGCGCGGCGGCCGAGACACGTGCATCCAGCGCGCGGACCTCGTCGGGCCACCCGCCGGCGAGCATCGCATCCAGCCGCGCCGCGAGCATCGGTCCCAACGCGGGGCCTGGATCGACTACAAGATATCGCGCGCGCAGCGGCTTCGCCCCCGGCGCGGTGCGGTGCCACTGCGAAAGCGGAATTCCCGTGAGCAACGACACCTCGATGGCGCGCTCGAGCTGCGCACGGCCGAGGCCGGCACGCGCGGGATCGAGCGCGTTGCACCATCGCTGCAGTTCCTGCAGGCGGAGCGTGCGCAGGTGCTTCGCGATCTCCTGCCGCCGATGGACGTCGAGCTCCGGTTCCAGGAAGAGCGGCGATGTGAGCGCGCGAACATAGAAGCCGGTGCCGCCCACGACCACGGGTTCGCGACCTGCGTGTCGTATGTCGTCGATCCACGCGGTTGCACCGTTCGCCCATGCGGCGGCCGAGTAGCGTGTGTGGGGATCGGCGACGTCGATGCCGGAATGCGGCGCGCACGTGCGCTCGGCGGCGGTCGGCTTGGCGGTGCCGATGTCGAAGCCGCGATAGACCTGCCGCGAGTCCGCGCTCACGACGCCTAACGGTATGCGGGCGGCGAGCGCCAGCACGAGTGCGCTCTTGCCCGCGCCCGTGGGGCCGGTGACGACGCGGAGCCTAACGTCGGCCAAAGCGCCGCTCGAGCTCGTCCCAGGACAGCTGCACGATGGTCGATCGGCCGTGCACGTCGTGCGCCGGGAGCGTCGTGCGGGCGAGCGCGGTGTAGAGCGCGCGCATTTCGTCGGGCGAGAGCGGGTCGCCGGCCTTGATCGCCGCCTTGCACGCGAGCGTCGCGGCGAGATGATCGTGGCGCGATGCGGCCGAGGGCGACCGGTCGCCGGTGAGCGCGGCGAGCGTGTCGCGCAAGCAGCGCGGGGCATCGAAGCGCGGGTGCGGCATCGGGACGGCGCTCACGATGAGCGTGTGTCCGCCGAAGCCCTCGATCTCGAAGCCGAGGCGCTCGAACAGGGCCCGATGCTCATCGAACGCGTCGCCCTCGGCAGGGCCGAGGTGCAGCGTGATCGGAAAGAGCAACCGCTGCGACGGCGCTTCGCCGCGCTCGAGCGTCCGCACGAAGCGCTCGTAGAGCACGCGCTCGTGCGCCGAATGCTGATCGATGAACACGATGCCGTCGTCGTGCTCGAAGGTGATGTACGTGCGGCGCACCTGCAGGAGCGGCGGCACGGGGACCGGGTCGGCGCGCGGCTCGGCCGGCGCGTCCGCGGCGTTCACGGTGGCCGTGGCTCCGTTAGGCATGAGCGGCCCGGCGCCCTGAGCGACGGCCGGCGGCCGCAGCACTTCCCGATCGAACGCGCCCCCCGGCGCGAACGCCGGCGGCCAGGCGCCACCCCGGCCGCCGAATGTCGCCGCGCTGGATCCGGTGCCGAGCGCGCGCCGAACGGCGTGCTCCACGACGCGTTCGGTGGACCAGCGGTCGCGAAACCGCACTTCCGCCTTGGCCGGGTGCACGTTGACGTCGAGGCCGTCGTTAGGCACAGTGAGCTCGAGCAGCAGCGTCGGCCGCAACCCGGCCGGTATGGTCGAGCGGTAGGCAGCCTCCGCGGCGCGCACCAAACCCGCATCGCGGATCGCGCGGCCGTTCACCGAGACGACGAGCCGGCGGCTCGCCGTGCCGACATCGGCCGGACGCTCGACCAGTCCGGCCACGCGCACTTCGCCCCGCACGTCGTCCACGTCCACCAGACGCTCGGCGAACGAAGCGCCCCACAGCGCGCCGACGCGCGCGCGGAGCGTCGGCGCCGGCGGCAGGCCTAACACGTCGCGGCCATCGTGGATCACGGTGACGCGCACGTCGCGACGCGTCAGCGCCAGCATCGTGAGCACGTCCACGATGCCCCGCCACTCCGAGCGCGCCGAACGCAAGAACCGTTGGCGCGCCGGGGCGTTGTAGAAGAGCCGCTCGACCGTGACCGACGTCCCGCGGCGGCGCGCCGCCTCGCTCACCTCCGGCGACGACCCGCCCGACATCGTGATGCGCGTCCCCGCACCGTCGACGGCGGCCGTGTCGAGCTCGAGGTGCGACACCGACGCGATGGCCGGCAACGCCTCGCCGCGAAAGCCGAAGCTCGCGACCCCTACGAGATCCTCCGACTGCCGGATCTTCGATGTCGCGTGACGCGCCAGCGCGAGCAGCGCATCGCCACGGTCCATCCCGCAGCCGTCATCGGCCACGCGGATTTTCACGCGGCCACCGTCTTCGCACGTGACGTCGATCGAATGCGCGCCGGCATCGAGCGCGTTCTCGACCAGCTCCTTCACCACCGAGGCAGGGCGCTCGATCACCTCGCCGGCGGCGATCTGCCCCTGCACCAACGGGGAGAGTATGGCGACCTTCCCCACGCACCCGCT
>DAHUXU010000241.1 GCA_027307005.1 Gemmatimonadota bacterium | reverse complement strand
AGCGCGCGCACGAGGCGCTGGTACCACGTATCGAACAGTCGGTCGACGGCGATCAGACGGGCGGCCTGTGTCGAGAGTGACGTACTGAGTTCCCTGATGCCGTATGCTCCATCAGGGAAGTGACGTTTGGAAGGGGAAAATCAGGACAGGCGGCCGACCGACGCGCGTGGTCAGGCGGTGGCGAGTGCCCGCAAGGCGGCACGCACGGCGCCGCGCTCGGGCTTGACCTCGTCGGCGCGGATCGTGGCGCCGGGTACCGCGGACTTGAGCCGGTGCTCGACGCGCTTGCGCAGGAGCGCGCCGGGGGCGAGCAATCCGCCGCCTAACGCAACCGGCACCGCGGCGCGCTCGTCGGTGAACAGCACGCGCGACAGCGTGCGCACGTGCAGGGCGAGCTCCTCGCAGGCCAGCGCGAGCAACGCGTTGGCGCGTCGGTCGCCCTGATCTGCCACCGCCACCACGACCGGCGCGAGCGCCGCCAATTGTCCGGGTGTGGCGGCCGCAGCCCACGCGATGAGATCAGACGGGTCGTCGGTCTGCGCGGCGGTGAGCACTGCGCCGATGAGCGCGGTATCGGGTTCGCGCCCGTCGATGGCGGCGGTCACCACCGATAGTGCGCGACGGCCGAGCCACGCGCCGCTGCCCTCGTCGCCGCAAACCGGACCCCAGCCTCCGCATCGCGACTCGTTGCCGGCCGGTCCCTTGCCGACCGCAATCGAGCCGGTCCCCGCGACGAGCAGAATCCCCGGCCCGTCGCCGAACGCATCCTCGAGAGCGACGGCAGCATCGGGCTGCACGATCACCTCTTCGGCCAGCGCGTGCGCCTCGAGCGCGCGCGCGAGCGCGTCGCGCGGCGCCGTGCGTCCCGCGCCGGCGACGCCGGCGCACAACACGCGGACGTTGGGCTCCTCGACCTCCACGAGCGCGAGGGCGCTCTTCGCAGTCTCGGCGATGATGGCGGCGGACCGCTCCTCCTGTCCGGGACGGATGGCGCTCGCGGGGCCGTCGGCCGTGCCTAACACAGTGCCCTCGTTGTCCGCCACGAGCGCGCGGGTCTTGGAGCCGCCGCCATCAACGCCGATCACGAGGGTCGTCATACGCGCCCTGAAATGCCCGCGGGTGCGGGATGTGAATACGAAGAGAGAATGCCGGCGAGCAGCGTGATCACGGTCCCGATGAACACGTACCAGGGCCACGCGATGCGCGCCAGCGGGCCGAGCGACTGCGCCACCGAAGGTATCGCATTGCCGATCTGCTTGGCGAACACCACGAACCCCATCGCGAAGATGCCGACGGACATCCCGATGATCGCATCGCGCTGCTCGGCGCGAGCCCAGAAGATACCGAGAAAAAATCCCCCGAGTAGTCCCCCGTACGTGAACGAGGCAATGCTCAGCGCGACGACCACGACCGGTGTGCCTTGCTCGCGAAACAGCAGCGCACCAACCGTGAGCACGACGCCCCACGCCAGCGCGAAATATTTGCCGACGCGCAGCGTGCGCGCATCGTCGCTCGCGCGCTTGGTGATCGGCAGATAGATGTCGGGGGTGGTCGATGCGGCGAGCGAGTTGATCGCCGCCGAATGCGTGCTCATCGTCGCCGCGATCACGGCGGCGAGAACGAGGCCCAACAGGCCGCGCGGCATGTACTGCACGATGAAGGTGGGGAACACGGCATCGGGCGTCGAGAATGTGCGTCCGCCGTAGAGTTTCCACAGGCCGACGCCGATCACGAGGAACAACGCGAACTGGAAAAACACGGCGACGCCGCTGCCGATGATCGCCCGTTGGGCATCGCGCAGGCTGCGCGCCGAGAGCAGCCGCTGCACGATCAATTGATCGGCGCCGTGCGAGGCCATGGAGAGAAACGCGCCGCCCACCAACCCCGCGAGCAGCGTGTTCGCGCGATCGATGCCCGTGTACGTATCGATCAACTTGAGCTTGCCGGCCGCGCGCGCCGATCCGAGGATGTCGTGCCAACCGCCGGGGACGACGTGTCCGAGGAGAACGATCGCCGCGATGCCGCCGCCGAGATACACCGCCGCTTGCAGGAGCTCCGTCCACACCACGGCCTTCATGCCGCCGCGATACGTGTAAATGATCGTGAGCAAGCCGAGCAGGAGGACCGCCGCGGGCATCGCTTGGCGGCGCGGCATCACGGAGCCGACGATGATCGCGATCGGAATCGCCGTCGCGAAAATGCGCACCGAATCCGCGAGCGCGCGCGTGGCCATGAACACAATTGACGCGAAGCGGCGCGCGCCTAACCCAAACCGCTGCTCCAGCAACCCGTACGCGGTGACGAGCCCGCCGTTGTAGTACCGTGGCAGCAGCGTGAACGCGATGACGATGCGGCCGAGAATGTATCCGGCGACGATTTGCAGGAACCCGAAGTCGCCGAGGTAGGAAAACGTCGGCGCGCCAATGAACGTCAGCGCGCTCGTCTCGGTGGCAACGACAGAAAAGAGGACAACCCACCAGGCGATCGATCGATCGGCGACGAAGTAGTCTCTCGAATCGCGCTGTCGACGGCCCACCCAGCTGCCGAGCGCCGTCGTTCCAGCGAGATAGGCGAGCAGGACGACGACGTCGAGGAGGGAAAAGCGGGACAAACGGGGAGAGGGAAGAGGGAAGAGGGAAGAGGGGGAGGAACAACATCAATGTCTGTGACGGGAGAGTTCAAGGACTCGATACACTCCCGAAACGATCAGTGATGTTTTCCGCTCCCTCTTCCCCCTTCCCCTTCCCGCTTCCCCTTGTCCTACGCAGTGAACGAGCTTCCGCAGCCGCACCCACCGGTGGCATTCGGATTCTTGAAGGTGAAGCCCGAGCCCTGCATGGACGACACGTAATCGATCGTGATGCCGTTCAAGTACTGCGCCGAGAACGGGTCGACAAAGACCTTGAATCCGTCTTGCTCGACAACGAGATCGTCTTCCGCGGACTGCTCTTCGATGAGCAGGCCATAGCGGAAGCCGCTGCAGCCGCCGGGCTGAACGCTCACCCGGAGCCCGCCCTGCTCGCTGGACACGCCTTCCTGCTCCATGAAGCGCTTGACCTCGACGGTCGCGCCCGGAGTGACAGTGATCGTGACTGCGGGTTGCTGAGTGGTGCTCATCGATACCTCTGTGTAAGTGCGGGAGTATCCCGCTGTCCTCGAAAGCTATCTCACCGTATACGACGATTCAATGGCGCAAGCACAAGGCCGGACAGCACTTCAGTCGTCACTTCCCGCGGCCGCCGGGGACGCGGCGCTGATTGGCACGGGCGTCGGCGTGTCCACGCCCTCAGATCGGAACGATCGCGCGATCCATAGAAAGGCGGCTAGCGCGATGACCAGCAGGATGACGCCTTGTCCCGGGTAGCCGAAGATGATCTTGCCCGTTCCGAACAGCGTACCATACACCGCAACGATGCCGGCGAGCCAATTTCCCCAGGCGCCCGCGCCTCCCGGAATCTCTTCCTGGCCCAACCCGAGTCCGCCCGAGATCGTGGCCCATCCGGGGCCGCCCGGCCGGACGCGCAGGTAGAACGACTCGAGCACCGCTTTCGGTTCCGGGGCGGTGGCAAACGTGACCGCGATCCAGACGACGGTGGTGATGGCGACGGTGATGACCATGACCCAGGCGTCTGCGTTAGGCCCGCCCTGCGCGACGACTGCCGGGACGAAGGCGTCGGGTCGCGCGACCACGCCGATGGCGTGGAGCAGGCGGCCGGCGTAGCCCAGGACGACGGTCGCGACGACGAACGACGTGATCATCGCGCTGATCTCCGACCAGGCGTTGATGCGCCACCAGTACCAGCGCAGAATGAGCACGAGGCCGGTGCCTGCGCCTAACGCAAGCAGCAGCCGCCACGCCTGTTCGACGGACGACAATTGCCACGTGACGACGATCGACGCCAGGAAGAGGAAGACCGTCGCCCACCGGGACACCTGCACGTAATGCCGGTCGTCCGCGTCGCGGTTCACGAACCGCTTGTAGAAATCGTTCACCAGATACGACGCGCCCCAGTTGAGCTGCGTGCCGATCGTCGACATGTAGGCGGCGGCGAACCCGGCGAGCATGAACCCGCGCCACCCGGTCGGCAGCAAGTCGACGAAGGCATGCACGTAGCCGGATTCCTTGTCCTGCAGCGTCGGGTACAGGATGATCGTGGCCAGACCGGTGATGATCCACGGCCACGGGCGGATGGCGTAGTGCGCCACCTGGAAAAAGAGCGTCGCCAGCACGCCGTCGCGCTCGGTGCGCGCCGAGAAGATGCGTTGGGCGATGTACCCGCCGCCGCCGGGCTCGGCGCCCGGATACCAGGCCGCCCACCATTGCATGAACAGGAACACGCCTAACGAGAGCAGCGGCATCCAGGCGTAGGCGGCGATCGATCCGTGCTGCAGCGAGACCGGCAGCACCGACAACGCCGCGGTCTCGCTGCCGAAGTGCGCCGCCACGCCGCGCTTGAGCGCGTCCATGCCGCCCACGGCCTTCACCGCGAACACGGCCAGCACGATCACCGCGGTCATCTTGATGACGAACTGGATGAGGTCCGTCCACAGCACCGCCCACAGCCCGGCGGCGACCGAATAGAGCATCGTCACGCCGAAGCAGATGGCCACGGCGATGTACGGATTCACGCCTAACGAAATGGTGAGGATCTTGATCATCGCCCGCGTCACCCAGCCGAGGATGATCAGGTTCATCGGGATGGCGAGGTAGAGCGCGCGGAATCCCCGCAGCACCGCCGCCGGCTTTCCGCTGTACCGGATCTCGGCGAACTCGACGTCGGTCATCACGCGCGCGCGCCGCCAGAGGCGCGCGAAAAAGAACACGGTGAGCATGCCGCTCATCAGCATGTTCCACCACAACCAGTTGCCGGCGACGCCGTTCGCGACGACGAGGCCCGTCACCACGAGGGGCGTGTCGGCGGCAAACGTCGCGGCCACCATCGACGTGCCGGCCAGCCACCACGGCACGTCGCGTCCCGAGAGGAAATACTCGTTGAGGCTGGCGCCGCCCTTCTTCGTGTAATAGAAGCCGATGCAGGTGGAGATGGCGAAGTACGCGGCGACGAGCGACCAATCGAGCAGCGTCAGCTTCATGGAGCGGCTCCGGTGCCGGCCGCCGATGGCGGCGTGGGGCCGTGCGCGTCGATCACCGAGACGACCGCGTCGGCGAGCTGCACACGAACGGGGCCCAGGCGCGGGTTGTCGCGCGTCGGGTCGACGCGGTTGGTGAGCAGGATGACGAAGAGGTCGCGCGCCGGATCGATCCAGATCGAGGTGCCGGTGAACCCCGTATGGCCGAACGCGCGGTTCGACATCTCGTGGCCGGCCGAGTTGCTTCCGTTAGGCACTTCCCATCCGAGGGCGCGGGTGGAGAGGGCCGAGTCCTGCACCCGGGTGAACGTGTCGATGGCCGCCGGCGTGACGATGCGCGCGCCGTCGAGCTGGCCGCCCTCGAGGTACATGCGCGCGAACCGGGAGAGGTCGGCGGCGTCGCTGAACAACCCGGCGTGCCCCGAGACGCCGCCGAGGAAGTAGGCATTCTCGTCGTGCACCTCGCCGTGGACGAGCCGGCCGCGCCACGGATCGCGCTCGGTGGGCGCGATGCGCGGGAGCAGGCGCTTGGGCGGCTTGAACATCGTGGATGTCATGCCTAACGGAGCAAAGACGTGGCGCCTCAGATAGACGTCGAGCGGCTCGCCCGACACGCGCTCGACGATCTTGCCCAACAACATCGCGCCCAGGTCGCTGTACACCATGCGCACGCCGGGCAGCGTGTCGAGCGGCGTCTGATAGAGCAGGCGCAGCGCTTCCGCGGGGGAGGTCGCCTCCTTGTACAGCGGGCGCCAGCCCGGCAGCCCGGAGCTGTGCGTGAGCAAGTGCCGCACGGTGACCAGCTCCTTGTGCGGCCCAACGAACTCGGGCAGATAGCGCTGCACCGGCGCGTCGAGATCCACGCGGTGGTCGGCCCAAAGCTGCATGAGCGCCGTGGTGGTCCCGATCACCTTGGTGAGCGACGCCAGATCCCAGATCGTGTATTCGTCCACCTTGGGCGACGCCGCCCAGTCCTGATGCCCAACGGCGACCGTCGCGATCGCCTCGTGCCGATCGCCGACCACCGCAATCGCGCCGGGATACGCCTTGTCGGCGAGCCCGCGCTCGAGCACCGCGCGCATCGAATCGCGTACCGCGCTGCTCGGTGCGTCGTCCGCAAGATGTGGCGTGGGAGTCTGCGCGCGCGCAGACGCGGCGACCATCGCCAGCCCGGCGAGGGACCCGATCACCCACGAGCGCGTGCGGCGCGGCGCTGCCACCACGCGTGATGTATCTTCCACCGTCGCCATTGGAGAATGAGCCGAACCATGCATCGTCGGGTACGCGAAAGGTGTGTTGAAGCGGGGGCGATCGTGATGGCGCTCGCGTGCGTGAGTGGAATGGGGCAACCGCGTCACACACACGTCGAGCCGGGGATCACTGTGCTGCTGCGGGACAGCGCATCGCTGCTCGCCGGAAAACGCATCGGCTTACTGACCAACCAATCCGGTGTCGATGAACACGGGACGAGCGACATCGACCTCTTGTATCGGGCGTCGAAGTCCGGAACGGAGACCGCGCCCGCCCCGAAGCTCGTCGCGCTGCTGTCACCCGAACACGGAATACGCGGCACCGAGGATCGCACCAATCTGGCGAATGGTCGCGATGCGCGCACGGGGCTTCCGATTTATTCGCTGTACGGCCAGACCGTGCTGGCGCCTCCGGACTCGCTGCTCGACCGTCTCGACGCGCTCGTCATCGACCTGCAGGATCTGGGTGCTCGAGACTGGACGTACGTCGCGTCGATGGTCTATGCGATGCGGGCGGCCGCCCAGCATCACGTGTCGGTGATCGTGCTCGATCGACCCAACCCGATTACCGGCATGCACGTCGAAGGTCCGGTGCTCGACAGCTCGGTTGCGTTCGCGGGGACCGGATCGGCGGCCCGCCCAGCGCACCCCACGGCGCTCTTTCCGATTCCGATGCGCCATGGGCTCACCATGGGCGAGCTCGCGCGCTTCTACGACGACACGCTCGGATTGCACGCGGATCTGCACGTGATCCCGATGTCCGGCTGGCATCGCGACGAGTGGTTCGATCAGACCGGACTCCCGTGGATCAAGCCGTCGCCCAACATGCCGTCCCTGGCCAGCGCAACGTTATATCCGGGCACCGTGTGGCTCGAGTCGACCAACCTTTCCGTTGGGCGGGGCACGCCTGACGCGTTTCAACAAATCGGCGCGCCGTGGTTGAACGCGAAGCGTGTCGTCAATCTGCTCGCGGACCGGAATCTGGACGGCGTCAAGTTCGAGGTGGTGCGGTTCAC
>DAHUXU010000233.1 GCA_027307005.1 Gemmatimonadota bacterium | reverse complement strand
GCCCGAATACATGTCGCCCGAGCAGTTGTCCGGCGACGCCTTGGACAACCGCACCGACATCTATTCGTTAGGCCTGGTCGCGTTCAACATGCTCACGGGACAGCTGCCCTTCCCGGCGGTGTCGTCCCGCGAAGCCATGATCGCTCGCCTAACGGAACGCCCGCGCACCCTCGCCGAAATCAAGGACGACGTCGCGTGGCCAGCCGAGCTCCAGACCGTCATGGATCGGGCGCTGGCCAGCCATCCGCAGGAGCGCTACGCCCGCGCCGGAGACTTCGGCCGGGGCCTCGTCCGCGCCGTCGCCGCCATGCCCGAGAGCGCCCTCTCGAGCACCGGCACACTCGCGATCGCCGTTCCGCATCCGAATGCGCCTACCGTGCAGCGGCCGGTCCCCAAGCCGCCGCCCACGGTGCCCGTGCCCACACCGTCCGCTCCTCGCCAGGCCGGACGCCGGCCGACACCGCTCATCGCGGGTGCGCCGACCCAGGTCGACGGAACCGGCGCTGGCCGCGTCGTGCTCACCGCGTTCATCGTCCTGGCCGTGATCGTCGGCGGCGGCGCCGCGTGGTACATCTTCACCTCGCGCGGAAAGCCAGCGGTATCGCCCGCGGCCACCACTGCCGCCGCATCCCCGAACGCCACGTCGCCCAACGCAGCGGCGCCAAACGCCGCCAAGTCTGGCCCGGCGCCAGCATCGGGTGCCCTGGCCGCCGCAGACAGCACCCATCACGACTCCGCACGCGGGCGCGCCGATTCCTCGAGCGCCAAGCAGCTTGCCGCAACCGCGGCGACCGCGCCGCCGACCGCTCCTTCGTCCACGGGCGCAGCATCCAACGCCGGCACAACGTCCGCCGAATCCGCCTCCGTCGACGCCGGGCCACCGCCCGCTGATCTCGATTCGGTTCTCGCGCCTATCCGCGACAACATCGAGGTCGGTCGCTCACGCATGGCCGACGGCGAGTACGAGGGCGCCCGCGTCCGATTCGCCCAAGCCGACGACCAGATCCGCCAACTCGACAAACCATACGCGGCGACCACTCAGGCCGTCGCGCTCCGCCGCGATCTTTCACACGCCATCGACGCCAACCGCGCCGCCTGCCGCGCCGAGAAGCAAGTCGACGAGCGGCGCGGCCAGACCGGGCCGGATTGCCCTTGATGCCAATGCGCCCATCGATCAGTTCTCGCTCCGCACGCCTCGCGATTGCCGTCGGCGCTGTGCTCTTCGCGCTGCCCGGCCTGCCGGCACTCGCGCACGCCCAAGCCGCCAACGCCTACTCCCTGTCCGACATCGTCGACCTGGTCAAGAACAAGGTCCCGAGCAAACGCGTCCTGGCCTTGGCCAAGGAGAATTGCGTCTCGTTCAGCTTCGACGACGACGCCAAGAGCAAGCTGCGTCGCGCCGGCGCGAGCACGTCGCTGATCACTGAACTGTCGTCCGTTTGCGGCCCGGACAATCCGAAGCCCACTGCCGCCGACAGCGCGAAAGCGGCACCGCCCCCAGCGCCCGTCGCCGTCGCGCCGCCACCCGACACGACCTTCCCCGTGAAGATCCGTGTTGCCGTCGTCGGTGCCGATCTCACGGTGCGCCCGGTGCCGCAGATGGATCTCTACGTCATCGGTCCCCAGGGCGATACCACGCGCATGTCCACCGATCTGGATGGCTCGGCCGGCGGATCGTTCAAGGATGGCGTCTATCGCGTCGAGAGCGCGCGCAGCGTCACCATCGGCAACGAACGGTATCGCTGGGCGTTCTATCAGACGTTCGCGAAGGACATGCGGGCGATCGAGCTCACGCAGAAGAACGCGATGATCGATACGATCGCCGCAGCCGCGGCCCCCGCCGCAACCACCACGCCCGCGGGCGCCGCGTCCACGAGCGCGCCGGCCGCATCCACCGGCGCCGATAGCGCGCAACCCGCCGCCACCGCCGGGCCGACGGACAGCGCGGCCGCGCCCAAGACGCCGGCCAAGCCCGTTAGGCATGAAAACGTCGAGCGCGACATTTTTGACAAATACAAGAGCGGCGTGTTCACCGTGTTCGGCGCCGCGCGCGGCACCGGCTTCCTGGTGGACTCGTCGGGCCTCGTCGTGACCAACGCCCACCTCATCAAAGGCGCCGATGAAGTGCGCGTGCAGAT